>NZ_BAABRU010000016.1 GCF_039545135.1 Herpetosiphon gulosus
ACGCGAGATCGATGGCCATTTGGCGAAATTCCGCCGTAAAGGTGCGAGGGTTTTGCCGTGTCATTGGTGGATTCCTTTCCCGTATAGGTATGATAGCATACATGTCTATACGTTCAGGACCACATCATAGGTTACTCCAAACGAACGAGCTGATTCATTATACAACCCTCCACTACATTGAATGTATCCGCCAAACCCACGGATCACAATCCCGTCACCTGCGTAGGGAGCTGATGGGATAACGCTTTGCATGGTCGGCCAAATTATTACTTCGGTCTCATTAGGCGGGCAATTCGCCTGCTCTTGCTGATTGATAAGGCTATTGGTATTGGTTGCATAAGTGGTTGATATTCCAATGATCAGGCTTATTAGAATGCTCAACAAACACAAGCGTAGCCATGGATAGGCGATTCCTGTAGATGGATTGATCTGCATAATGGCTCCTTTACAAATTTATCGCTTGGTACTTTGATCGTTCGGCGTTGGTGTCGGGTCTAATGGTTTCGCAGTTGATGACGGCGTAGCTGGAATCACCATGCTGGTCGGGCTTGGAGTAGCCGTTGGGATTAGTGTGCCAATCGCAGTTGGTGGTGCTGGCGTGCCAATCGCAGTTGGTGGTGCTGGCGTGCCAATCGCAGTTGGTGGTGCTGGTGTGCCAATCGCCGTTGGTGGTGCGGTTGGAACCATCGGTTGACTGCTTGGTGGTATCCTTGTCGGAATTTCAGGCGATTGCTGGATCTCAGTTGGCAATGCTGTTATTGGTTCTGGCTTATTGGTTGGCAACGGAACCTCAGTTGGTGGCAACGGAACCTCAGTCGGCAATGGTTCCTGCGTCACAATAGGAACCTCGGTTGGTAAGGTTATCGGCACTTCTGTAGGTGGCAAACTCGGGCGAATACTCGTAGGCAGTGGATTAGCTAACATCGGTGGCGCGATCGTTTGAGTGGCCAATGGAACTAAATCGCTAGTTGGTATAACCGTAAAGGTTAAGGGTAGATTTGTTGGATTATCTCGATTAACCGTTGCTATTGGTGTTAGCGAAGGGTGGTCTTGCGCTATTACCAAAGAGGCGGTGGCCGAGATTGGCGGGTTGTGAGCCAAACGGAAATCTTGATCAGCTTGCGGTGACTGACGCGTGATCCCAATCCATATCAATGCCATAACAAGCGCAGCTAGCCCCACATAGATTGGGCGGCGAGTTTGCCAAAATTGGCTAGGTTTCCATGATGGGTTGATCGTATTCGAACGGATCATTGTTAGGAGTGCCACTGGCGGGCGGGCTTCGGTCTGACCAAGCAGGGTAAACCAACGCTCGGTTTGGGTCTCCAAATCAAGCACCAGTGCTCGACATGGGCCGCAGTTCATCAAATGTGCCTCAATTGCCGCAGCATCTGTTGGTGACACCTCCGCATGTTGTGACAACTTAAGCTTAATATCACCGCAGTTCACGAGCCATCCTCCTTGGTATACTGATCGCGGAAGTGATGACGGGCACGATGTAGGCGTACCCGAACGGTTGAGACGTTTTCGCCGAGAATCGCAGCAATTTCGCTGGGACTGAGGCCAACACAGTGTGCTAGGATGAGCAATTCGGCCTCGCGTCGGTTGATGCGCACGAGGCAATCTCGCACATCTTGGGCGGTTGCAACTGCATGATCATGGGATGGAGTGCTGGTTTGAAAGGGCAGCCAGCGCCAGCGGCGGTTGCGCCGCAACATATCAATAACCAAATTTCCACCAATCCGACAGAGCCATGCATAGGGATATGAGGGTAAGGCTTGGGTGCGTAAGGCAACCTGTGTCCGTGCAAATGTTTCCTGCAGAATATCAGCTGCCTGTTCCTCATCGCCGAGCAATCGCACAAAATAGCGAAATAGCGCGAGATGATAGTGATCAAACCACTCGGCCAAATATTCCCTTACGGCAGCCTCGGCCAGTGGTACTGCGTCAACCACCATAGACAGTCCTTCCATCCACGTCGAAAAAACTGCCTTTAAAGACGAATAAACTAAGGCTATCATTTCATCATAGCGAAATATTGGGTCAATTGTTGCGCTGCGTGATGTTTTGAGCTGGTAGTGGGCATTGGAGCGGGTTCGATTCGCTTGACAAACCACAAGGCTTGATCTAGATTATGCTTTGTAAGCGTTTACACAATTTTTGCTCATAATTACAACCTCAGTTAGTTGTTTTATGCCAAATTAGCTCGAAAAATATAAAAATTTAGGTAAATTTTCTGCAAGCGCTTACATAAAAATCTGATCAGTGTAACGATCAACTCCGTAGTACAAGGAGGTACCATCGATGTACGACGCACAGCCTGCCCACAAATTTACCTTTGGTCTTTGGACGGTCGGCAATGTTGGCCGTGATCCCTTTGGCGAGCCAGTTCGTAAGCCGCTGAGTCCCCCTGAGATTGTGCATTTGCTGGCAGAGGTTGGCGCTTGGGGTGTAAATTTCCACGATAACGATTTGATTCCAATTGATGCAACTCCCAGCGAACGCGACTCAATTATCAAGGCTTTTCGTGGTGCTTTAGCTGAAACCGGTCTCGTTGTGCCAATGGCGACTACTAATTTATTCAGCCATCCAGCTTTTAAAGATGGTGCGTTTACCAGCAATGATCCGGCAGTACGGGCCTATGCACTGCAAAAAACCATGGCTGCTATGGATTTGGGAGCCGAATTTGGGGCCACGACCTATGTATTTTGGGGTGGTCGCGAAGGCAGCGAAAGCGATGCTGCCAAAAATCCGCTTGAAGGCTTGAAGTGGTTCCGTGAGGCGCTCAACTTTTTGTGTGAATATAGCTTAGCGCAGGGTTATAACTATCGTTTTGCTTTGGAAGCTAAGCCTAATGAACCACGCGGCGACATCTTTTTGCCCACAACCGGAGCCATGTTGGGATTTATCGAAACCCTCGATCACTCAGATATGGTTGGGGTTAACCCTGAAGTTGCCCACGAAACTATGGCAGGCCTGAATTTCGCTCATGCTGTGGCTCAAGCCTTAGATGCTGGCAAGCTCTTCCACATTGACCTCAACGACCAAGCCAGCGGACGCTATGATCAAGATTTTCGCTTTGCAGCGCATAACTACAAACAAAATTTCTTCTTGGTCAAATTGCTCGAAGATGTTGGTTATGACGGCCCACGCCACTTCGATGCGCATGCCTACCGCTCAGAAGATTTGCAAGGGGTCAAAGATTTTGCCCGTGGCTGTATTCGCAGCTATTTGATTTTGGCTGAAAAAGCCCGCCGCTTCAACGCTGATGCCGAAATTCAAGGCCTATTGGCTGAATTGAAAACGGTTGAGCCAGCGGTAGCAGCTTTGGCTGGCAGCTATTCAGCAGAACGCGTTGCCGCGCTCAAGGCTCATCAATTTGATCGGGATGCGCTGGGAGCACGCGGTTTGGGCTACGAAAAGCTTGATCAATTGACATTTGAATTATTGATGGGTGTTCGTTAAGCTTTTAACCACGAAGAACACGAAGGGCACGAAGTTGCCTACATTGATTTCTTCGTGGTTTATTTTATTGGAGCACCATCATGGCATATGTACTTGGTTATGATATTTCGACCACGGCAACCAAGGCACTGTTGATCGATCAACAAGGGACGGTGGTGGCGATTGGTCAAGCGAGCTACGATTATGCTACGCCCTACCCGTTGTGGAGCGAGCAATCGCCGCATTTGTGGTGGCAGGCTTGCCGCGAAAGCACCCAAGAAGTGTTGGCAAAAGCAGGTGTAGCCGCCAACGAGATTGTGGCAATTGGCTTGGCTGGCCAGATGCATGGCTTAGTTTTGCTTGATCAAGCGGGTGAAGTGTTGCGCCCAGCCTTGCTTTGGAACGATCAGCGGACTGCTGAACAATGTGAGCAAATTACCACCCGACTTGGTGAGCAACGCCTAATCGAATTAACTGGTAATCGGGCATTGACGGGCTTTACGGCCCCGAAAATTTTGTGGGTGCAACAGCACGAGCCTGAAGTTTATGCCCAAATTGCCCATATTTTGCTGCCCAAAGATTATGTGCGCTATTGTCTGACTGGCGAGTTTGCCAGCGATGTTTCTGATAGTGCTGGCACGCTCTTGTTGGATGTGCGCAGTCGTCAATGGTCGGCGGAAGTGGCGCAGGCGCTTGAGATTGATCTGGCATGGCTGCCGCAATTATTTGAAGGCCCAGCCATCACAGGCCAATTACATGCTGAAGCCGCTGCGGCTTTAGGCTTAGTAACAGGCATCCCAGTGGTTGGCGGCGGCGGTGATCAAGCTGCCAATGCTGTAGGAACTGGGGTGGTTGAGGCTGGTAGTATTGCCCTAAGCCTTGGCACATCGGGCGTGGTTTTTGGGGCAACGGCTAGCCCAATTATCGAGCCACAAGGTCGCTTGCACGCTTTTTGCCATGCCGTACCTGGGCGTTGGCATTTGATGGGCGTGATGTTGAGTGCGGCGGGAAGTTTGCGCTGGTATCACGACACCTTTGCCCCGCAACTGAGCTATGATCAATTACTTGAGCCTGCTGAGGGTGTAGTGGTTGGCAGTGCTGGCTTATTCTTTGCGCCTTATCTGACTGGCGAACGCACACCGCACCCTGATCCATTGGCTCGTGGCGGCTTTATTGGCCTGACCGTGCGCCATACTCAAGCCCATCTTACGCGCTCGGTGCTCGAAGGTGTGGCCTTTGGTTTACGCGATAGCCTTGAATTAATGAGCCAAGCTGGAATCGGTACCATTGGCGCGATTCGGGCTTCAGGTGGTGGCACACGCAATCGGTTATGGCGGCAAATTTTGGCCGATGTGTTGGGAGCGCCATTGGTTGGCGTGAGCACAACTGAGGGCGCGGCCTACGGCGCAGCATTGCTAGCAGCAGTTGGGGCTGGCTGGTATCGCGATGTTGATCAGGCGGTTGCGGCAACTGTGCGCTTGAGCGACCCCACTGAGCCAAGCGCTGATCAATCCCGCTATGCCGAATTATATGCAACCTATCGCGCGATTTATCCTGCCTTACAACCATTGTATCCAGCATTGGCGGCGGCTGAGGCCTAAATTTAACTAAAATGAATGCGCTGCCTGAATTTCAAGCAGCGCACCTTTTTAATATTTTCGCTTGTTACGATTGGGCGATAACAAAGTTTTTTAACCACGAAGAGCACGAAACACACGAAGGAGAATCAAAATATGGGTTTGGCAGCAGGTAGTTGCCAATGTACGGCCCCTCGCCCGCACGCGAGGCGAGGGGGAACCACTCCAGCAGTGCGCCCCTTTCCCGCCGCAGTGGGCGAGGGGGCGAGGGGTGAGGGAACGAGCACTGGTTGTTAATCCAATGAACCATTACACCTAACCCCTACTTTTAAAACCAAACCTGTGCTAATGGACTGGCTAATCCTCCATCTGAATAGTGATCGATTGCGCCGCACACCACGCTATAGTTTGACTAGCAATTTATGTTTGGCTGGAGATAACGATGTTAATTGGTGTTTTAGGGGCTGGTCGGGTTGGGCAAATGTTGTGTGAATTATTGACAGCCCGTGGGCATCAGGTGTTGCTAGCCAACTCGCGTGGCCCAGCCTCGTTGCAAACGCTGGTTGGGCAACTTGGACCGCAAGTCACGGCGGTTGAAGCAGCCGAGTTACAACAGGCCGAAATGATTCTTTTGGTGGTGCGTTGGCAGCATATTCCCGCCGCATTGGAGCCATTAGCGCATTACAATGGGATTGTAGTTGACGTAATCAACAATCGCTTTGGGCCGAATCCCGGCGATTTTCATGATTTAGCTGGGCGTGGTTCAAGCGAGATTGTGGCTGAAATCTTGCCGCAAGCGCGTTTAGTTAAGGCCTTCAATCATCAGCCATTTGCTGATTTGGCCCATTTGAATGAGCTGCCAACGCCCAAAGCCTTATTTGTGGCGGGCGACGATCAAGCAGCTAAGCAGGTTGTGATTGGATTAATTCAAGTTTTGGGGGCGACCGCCATGGATTTGGGTGGTTTGATCGATGGTGGTCGTTTATTCTCGACCGGAATCGGGCCATTAGCTGGTCATGGGCGAGTATTGACGGTGGCTGAAGCGCAGGCGATTTTAACGCAGGAAACTCAGCAATAACATAGTATCGCTATGGCTGTCGTTTGGATGGCAGAAGAATGCGCTTATGCGGCGGTGTCCTCATAACCTTCCCCGTCTTAATCATGGCATCGCCAAGAAGATTGTCCCGTGTTTGCCAAGACGGATCACGCGTTCTCATACGGGGTGCGTTCCATCGTGTTTGATCGTATCACCCTCAGTGCGGTTAATGAAACAGGGCGCTGGAATGGGATCAATGCGTATTCATCGGCATCCCCATTCCCAACGATTAGCCGTGAAAGCGCGTGTTCTTTTTGGCGATCAGGCGACTGACAGGGTGGCATTCAGCGGATAGATCCTGCTGGCACTGATAATCACCCGATCACGGATGGTGCGTTCATCGGCGGTCAGATCCACGAGATATTTCTTCAGCGGCATCAGGCGCTCCTTTCATCCGCGATCTTGGCGAGAATCAGCGGGATCGAATCATCCTCCAAGTCGGTTGCTGGATCGAGATGGAGGTGCGTGCCTGGGGGAACCGTGGCTTGGGCGAGGGTGAGACAATGGCGTGCGAGCGTGAGCAGACCGGCCTGATTGGCCTGAATCACGACCGTATCGTGGTCACCCTGCACGCTGATGATGAAGCCATCGTCCCAGAGAAGTCGGATGCCCTGCGTCGGATCGTAGGGGACGATGCTGATATGCTTGTCCATGCGACCTCCTAAGAAACGAAACCGTGAGGAATGGTGACACTGTAGGCGATTCTTCACCGTCCGTCAATAGCCTTGTGGCCTTGTACGAGACCAGCCCATGTGCGATTTTGTGTGCCATCCAAACGACAGACAGAGGGATACTATGTTGTTGCTGAGTTTCTAACGCAGCATTAATTGGTTAGCGTTGGCTAACATTTTTAGAGCTTGAATTGACCCTGTGTAGGAATTTACAGTTAAGCCCGTGTAGTAATGCATAGGGTTTTTTAATACTGCTTAATGATCAGGGATACTTTGACCTAAAACTAAAGAATCAGCTTCAAATATTTTTCTAAAATTTTTAGTAAAAAACATACTTGACATTTAGAGAGATTCTTCTATAATAAGCACAAATTTCAATAATTCTTCAGTGAATTTCAAGTTTGCGGGACATTTAGCGACTATGGCAGTGCTAAATTGGCGTTTATCGGAGTGAGAGACCGGTCTATCGCTGTAAATAGAACTGCAATAGCCTCCAGGGAACTTATTTTCTTTACTAAAAAAAGTAATTAATCTCCCAAATGTCCGGCGTGTAACACCCAGCATGCACCGGCTTGCTTCGACAACGGCATCAGAAGCAACTATCTAGCTAGCTTCTCGGTTGGGCAGGCTTGTGAGGATGATCAAGCTTGATTGTCTCTAGCTAAGGAGGCTCATCGACGATCAAATCGTAACCCAAACGCTTGACATTGTAGTACGTCGTTTTGGATTCAATTTGCTCAAAGAAGAGGAAATTCCCATGGTAAAGAAGCCAAAAACCCTGTGGAGCTTGATTGCGCTCCTGATTCTCGTTTTGCCACTCTTAGCAGCCTGTGGCGATGCCGCCTCAACTGCTACCACCGCGACCGACTCAACCCAACCAACCACGGCTGCTAGCGATTCTTCAGCCACAACTACTGCACCAACCGCCGGCACTGATGTCCAACCTACTACTGCCAGTACAGATGTTAAGGATGTGACGGTAACCTTGCCATTCCAACAAGGTGGCATTACCAGTCTTGACCATGCCTACTGGTCAGCTCAATTGTTTGTCTCGCAAGGCGTTGTGTTTGAAGGCTTGTATGGCTACGATCAACAATTGAACATCGTGCCAAAAATTGCCGAAAGCGCTACTCCTTCAGCCGATAACCTGGTTTGGACAATCAAGCTGCGCAAAGATAAAAAATGGTCGAACGGCGACCCAGTTACCGCTAAAGATTTCTATGCTGCTTGGGTTCGGGCAGCTGGCCCAGAATTAAAAGATGCTCCAATGTGGGCAGGGATGATGGGCTATGTCAAAAATGGTTACGCCTTCAAGGCGGGCGCAGTTGGTGTCGATGAAGTTGGCTTCAAATTGATCGATGACTACACCATCGAAGTAACCTTGAGCCAACCAAACGCAGCGTTTATCAACTTCTTACCAGTTATGAACGCCATGCCAATCAATGCCAAGAGCTTGGAAGCCAACCCTAGCGATTGGTTCGACCCCAAGAATGCGGTTTACAACGGCCCATACGTTGTTGAATCGTGGGTCAGCGGCGGCGATATTGTGCTCAAGCGCAATCCCAATTATGTTGGCGAAGGCACTGGCAACGTTGGCACAATCGTGTTGCGCCCATATGCCGATGCTAATGCCCGCTTGCAAGCCTTCGAAAACCAAGAAATTCAATTCACCTTCCTTGAAGATGCCAGCCAATTGGCTTATGCTCAAGGCAACCCCGATATCAAAGACAACATCAAGAGCGAAGAAAACCCAATCGTTTGGAAGGGTATTCAATACAATCGTTCATTGAATGCTGGCCCATTGCAAGATGTGCGGGTGCGTCAAGCCTTCGCTTTGTCAATCGACAAAAAAGCTATCACCGACCAAATTTTGAAGGGCTTGGCAGTGCCAACCGATACCTTCAACAGCGACGTGCGGGTGAAGGATAAAGTTAAGAGCTTGACCTACGATGTCGCCAAAGCCAAACAATTGCTGGCCGAAGCTGGCTATCCCGATGGTGCTGGCTTCCCTGAATTGACCTTCTATGCACCACCATCAAACGACCCACAAATGCCTTGGATCGAAGCCGTCGCTAAGATGTGGCAAGATAACTTGGGCGTGAAGGTCGTCATCCAAAACAACGAAGGCCCAGTTTACTCAAACATCCAATGGTCGAACTACAACAAAGATATTCAACCAGGCTTTGCGACCCTTGGCGGCCCAATGAACTGGTTCCAACCACTTGACTTGACTTTGGCTACCAACCATATTTGGTACTTCATGGATTACAAAGAAGGTGGCATGGCCAAGTTCGCTGAATATCAAACCCAAATCGATGCTGTCAGCAGCACCGAAGCCGTTGGCGATTGGGCTGATTTGACCGCTCGCGCTGAAGCAGCTTGGACCAAGCGCCAAGCAATCAACGCCATCGAAGAGCCAGAAATGGCCAAAATCTCGGCTAAAGCTGCCGAAGCCCCAAGCTTCAAAGAACAATGGGATGCAATCAACGAACGCTTTACCGCTGCCGCTGATGATGCTGAAAAGCTGACTGCCTACAAAGATGGCTTGTTGTTGGTCTTGAAAGAAGAACAAGACGCAACGTGGTATGATAATCGTACCGACGAAAACAAACAAGCTCAACGCTTGATGTTGAAACTGGCTGGCCAAACGCTCGACGACGCTTGGCAAACCTTGCCCGAAATTCAACAATTGGCAATCGACTCAGCTTGGATGATCCCCATCTACTACGACAAGTTGTACTACGCAACCGATCCACGACTCTCAGGCATTGTGATCAACAAACTCTCGTGGGGCGGGATCTTCCAATATCAATACTTACAGTGGACTGAATAAGTTTGGCCAGACTGGCGGGTGTGCAATAACACCCGCCAGTTGCCCCACTGCACGCATTCTGACTGACATACGGCTGCACGCTTTGATCGCCGGCTCTGCCATGATGGAATGCACTGTTGATACTTGTCATTTAGTAATGGTAGGGTCGTTATGCGAGTCAATTTTATCTTCTTCTTAATCAAACGCTTGGCGATGATGGCAATTTCGCTGGTGGTGATTATTGCCATTTCATACACGCTGCTTGCCAAAGCCCCCGGCAACTTTATGGATGTGCAGCGAGCAGTGGCTGCAATGACCACGCTGGCAAATAGCAACAGCGAAACCTTCAAAATTCAAAAGGCACTTTTTGACGAACGCTATGGCCTCGATAAACCACTCTATATGCAAATTTGGACTTACACCAAAAATGCTGTGACCTTTGATTTTGGTCCCTCCTTTCAAAGCCCAAGTATTTTAATTCAGGATATGGTACGTGAACGGTTGCCGCGAACCTTGTTGATCGTCTTTCTCGGGATTGGCCTCGCGCTGATCGTGGGGATTCCGCTCGGGGTGATTGCTGGTTTTCGCCGCAACACTTGGGTTGATTATATTGTGACGGGTTTTTCGATGGTTGGCCAAGTCGTACCAGTCTATGTTTTGGCAATTGTGCTGATTCTGATCTTTGCTGGCCAAGTTTGGAATGTGCTACCAAATGGTGGCTGGGCCACGCCTGTTCCAACCTTCAAGCAATTGATTTTGCCAGTGCTGACCTTGGCGCTTGGGCCAATTGCTGGGATTGCCCGCTTTACCCGCAACCAAGTTGCTGAAACGATGAGCCAAGAATTTATTCGTACCGCTCGCTCAAAAGGCATTTCCGAGCGCTTGGTGATTATGCGCCATGCCCTTCGTAACTCCTTGATTCCTGTGGTAACAACCACTGCGCCACAAATTGCCTATGCCTTGGTTGGCTCAGTGTGGATTGAAAATATTTTTCGGATTCCAGGGATCGGCCAATTGTTTGCCACCGCGCTGGGCGCACGCGATTACCCCTTGGTAATCACCAGTACGGTTATTTTGGCGCTTGGGGTTATGTTGGCCAATTTGTTAGCCGACATCCTCTATAGCATCCTTGATCCGCGGATTAAGCTCGAAGCCTAATTTGGTTGTTCCACGCTAGTCTCAAAGGAGAGCTTGTATCATGGCAGTTAATCAGCTTTCACAACCCACAACCCAAGAGGAGCTTCCGGTAGCGGAGTCGCTGCTCAAGGTGTTTTGGCGGCGCTATCGCCGCAATGCTATGGCTCTGGTTGGCTTAGTTTTGGTCATTATCTTTGTCATCCTAGCCATTTTTGCCCCTTGGATTGCCCCATATCACTATAACGATCAGAATCTGGCTGCAACGTGGCAAAAGCCTTCCAGTACCTATTGGTTTGGAACTGATGATGTTGGCCGTGATCAGTTGAGCCGGATTATTTATGCGGTGCGGACTGCGGCGATCGTTGGCTTAGGCACATCGATTCTATCCTTAATTATCGGAGCGGCGATTGGCTCAGTCTCAGGTATGCGCGGTGGCTTAACCGACACTTTTTTGATGCGCTTAGTTGAGATTTTCAATTCGTTCCCTTCGACCTTGTTAGCAATTATTTTGGCAACCACGCTTGGTCAAAAAGTAACCACCATTGTGATTGCTTTGGCGATTACTAACTGGGCGGGTTATGCGCGGTTGATTCGTGGTCAAGTGCTTTCGTTGAAAAATCAGGAATATGTGCAGGCTGCCCGCACGCTGGGGGCAAGCGAATGGCACATTATTACTAAATATGTGCTGCCCAACATTCTTGGCCCAATCGCAGTGGCGCTGAGCTTTGGGATTCCCTATGCCATGGTTGCTGAGGCAGGGCTTTCAGTGATTGGAGTTGGGATTCGACCACCAGAGCCATCGTGGGGCAACTTGATTAACTTGGGGATTAGCAAAATGCGCGGCTTCCCGCACTTAGCCGTTTGGCCAACCCTTTTGTTTAGCATCACGCTATTAGCCTTTACGTGGTTTGGCGATGGCTTGCAAGAAATCTTCAACACGAAAGGGGAACGCTAATGGGTGCGCCATTATTGGAAGTCAAGGATCTCAAAGTCGAGTTCAAGCGACCTGGTGGCGTGGTGCATGCGGTCAACGGGGTCAATTTTGTGCTTGAAGCTGGTCAAAGCCTCGGGATCGTCGGTGAATCGGGGTCGGGCAAATCGGTGACGATGCTTTCGTTGCTTGGTTTGATTGGCCGCACGGGCCGTGTCGTTGGTGGCTCAGCGATGTTCAACGGGGTTGATTTGGTCAAAATGGCTCCACGTGAGCTGCAAGATGTGCGCGGTCGTGATATTGCGGTGATCTTCCAAGACCCCATGACCAGCCTCAACCCAATTATGAAGATTGGGGCGCAGATCACCGAAAGTATGCGCATGCGCAAAATTTACTCGGCAGCCGAAGCCAAAGAACGAGCGATTGAACTGCTCGATCGGGTCGGGATTCCCCAGCCTGCCAAGCGGCTCAACGATTATCCCTATCAATTCTCTGGTGGCATGCGCCAACGGGTGATGATTGCGCTGGCACTAGCGCTCAAGCCCAAATTGCTGATTGCCGATGAGCCAACCACAGCCCTTGATGTAACGGTGCAAGCCCAAGTGCTCGATTTGCTCGAATCGTTGCAAGACGAAACTGGGATGGCCATGATTATTATTACCCACGATTTGGGCGTGGCCACCAACTACTGCGATAATTTGGCGGTGATGTATGCTGGCGAAATTGTCGAAATGACCAGCGTTGATCGCTTGGTTGAGCACACATCGCATCCCTATGCTTTGGGTTTGCTCAACAGCACGATGGAAATTGGCCACGGCAAAACTGCCATCCAGCCAATTCCTGGTAATCCGCCAAGTGCCTTGAAAGTGCATAAAGCTTGCCCATTTGCGCCACGCTGCCGCTTCAAAAGCAGTGTTTGCCAAGAACGCAAGCCCGAATTAGCCACAGTTGAACCCAATCACCTCGTAGCTTGTTTCCACGCTGATACCGTGGTCAAGGCCGCGCAACAAGGTGATGATGCAGCAGCGGAGGTAATGCTCAATGTCGCCCAACCAATCCACGCCTAACTCAGGCCAGCCCTTGCTCAAAGTCGAGGGTGTTTCCAAATATTTTATGCGCGACAAAAGCCGCTTTGCCGCCGTCGAAGATGTTTCGGTTACCCTCAATGCTGGCGAAACCTTGGGGATCGTCGGCGAATCGGGTTCGGGCAAATCGACGCTTTCGCGCTGTATTATCCGTCTATACGACCCTGAAAAAGGCCGAATTTTCTTCGATGGGGTTGATTTTACGGGTTTATCGACTAAGGCCTTACGGCTCAAACGCCGCGACATCCAGATGATTTTCCAAGATCCGCTGGCTAGCCTCAACCCGATGATGACTGTGCATAGCGCGATTGAAGACCCAATGTTGATTCACAATGTTGGTACTGCCCGCGAACGCACCAAGCGCGTCCATGAATTATTGGAGTTGGTCGGGCTTGATGTTGGGGCTGCCAATGCCTTTCCATTTGAATTTTCGGGTGGTCAGCAACAACGGATTGGCATCGCCCGGGCCTTGGCCTTGAATCCCAAATTGTTGATTTGCGATGAAGCCGTCAGTGCGCTTGATGTGTCGATTCAGGCCCAGATTTTGCGCTTGCTGCAAGATTTACAAAAACAATTGGGCTTGGCCTATTTGTTTATTTCGCATAATTTGGCGGTAGTCGAGCATATGAGCGACCAAATTGCCGTGATGTATCATGGCAAAGTCGTCGAATACGATACGGTTGAGGAAATATTCCGTGCACCCAAGCAGGAATATACCCGCAATTTGATCGATAGTGTGCCGAAAATTCCGCGCTCGGATACGATGCGTTTCAAACGCCCGCGCCTGAATGAAGACGCAGCAGGAGCCTAATTGATTAATTGAGCAAACACGAAGCCTTAGCCGCTTCGTGTTTTTGTGTGTGAGGAATGATCATGACAACGTTGTCGAACCCAAAAACGGCGATTAGCGATACGCGGTTTGCCAAACTGGCCCGTGGCATTAATTTAAGCCACTGGTTTGCTCAAGATTATACCAATCAATATAGTTTGGAGCATTTGCGCACGTACAACACCGAGGCCGATATTGCGCTGCTGGCCAAGCTTGGTTGTAGCCATTTGCGCTTTACGCTCAATCCGGTTGTGCTGCTGAATGAGCGCAATCCAACCGAATTGAATCCTACCTATCTGGCCGAAGTTGATCGAGCAATCGATTTGATGTTGGCCCATGATTTGGCGGTAATTGTCGATTTGCATCCTGAGGACGATTTTAAGCAGCGCTTGTTTAGCTCGCCCAGTTTGGTCAAAACCTTTGCCAGCTTTTGGCAAAGCCTAGCTGCCCATCTAGCCCAGCGTGATCCAGAGATGCTCTTTTTAGAAGTGTTGAACGAGCCAGTTGTGACCGATGCTCAGCAATGGGCTTTGGTGCAAGCCGAATTATTGGCGGCGATGCGGGCTGGTGCACCCAACCACACCCTAATTGCAACTGGCCATAAGTGGTCGAGTATTGCCGAGTTGCTGGAACTTGAGCCATTGGCCGATCCCAATATTATCTACAATTTTCACTGCTACGATCCACATACCTTTACCCATCAGGCCGCAACCTGGGGCGCACCCTACTGGCAGTATCTCGAATATTTGCCCTATCCATCTAGCCCCGCAGCTTTAGCGCCAATTGTGGCTACGATTGATAATGAAGTTGCGCGTGATGCTGCCACTATCTATGGCAACGAACGTTGGAATATTGATACGCTGCGCGAGTGGATTGGCCAAGCGACAGCGTGGGCTGAGCAGCATCAGGTGCGTTTGACCTGCAACGAATTTGGGGTCTATCGCTTCAAGAGTAAGCCCGAAGATCGTGCGGCATGGCTCCGTGATATGCGGATTATCCTCGAAGAATTCAACATTGGCTGGACGATGTGGGATTATGCAGGTGGATTTAGCGTGGTCAATCAACTGAGTGGTCAGCGTGAGATCGATCAATTGACAGTTGAAGCCTTGGGATTAAATCAATAATTATCGCAATAGTTTGGCGTTGCATAGGTTTAGCCAAAGCCGTTGGAAATTAATCCAGCGGCTTTTGGCTATGATTAATTAAGCTTTCTAGCCAAAAACGTCAGCAACATAGCGACCTACTTGCTCAAGTTCGGCAAGCCAGGCCAGGCCTGCTGCTTGCTCACTACCAGTCGCTTCGGCGTAAATTTGTGCCAAGGTTTCGCGCACTGCTGGAGCCATATAACGGCCATCGCCACACACCGCAATAACTGCGCCCTGTTCAATTAAGCTCCAAACATACTGGCGTTCTTGCCAGATTCGATGTTGCACAAAGCTGACTTCATCAACTGGCTGGCGATAGAATGCAGGGAAGAATTCCAAGACTCCAGCTTGCTGCCAAGCCTGAATCTGCTCATGATAAAGTAGATCAACCTCAGGATGGTCGCAGCCAAAGAAGAGTGTATTCGGGCCAAGTGCTTCGCCTTGGGCTTGGCGAGCGATTCGCTCTTGGATAAAACCACGAAATGGTGCTAAACCAGTGCCTGCACAAATCATTAGTAATGGTGTGCTGTTGTCGCTTGGTGGGCGGAATGGAATATGCGGCTGACGCAAGCTTACCGCAATGTGATCGCCAACCTGCAAACGGGCCAAATAACTTGAACCTGTGCCATAGAACTGGCCCTTCCCCGACCACGCTGGGGCATCGACCACCGCCACGGTTAGGCTGGCTTGATTTGGATTGACCAACGGTGACGATGAAATTGAGTATTGGCGCACTCGCATTGCTGGCAATAGCTCTAAAAATTCGCCAAAATCAAGCACTGATGATGGATATTGCTCAAGCAAATCCAACAAGCTGCGGCGTTTTTGCAAAATCTCATTGGCATAGCCTTCGTGATCAGCGGCCAATGTCGCTAAATGAATTTGGTGCGGTGGACAAATATTCTTTTGCGCCAATAACTCCAAATCGCGCTGGGTGGCCGGAGTGGCTAATTCAACATGGCTGCTTAGCAATTCGCCTAGGCTGATTGGTCGATCAATTGGCAAGTTGGCGGCTCCACGATTTGCACGCAAAATCACAGTTTGCTCAGGTTTTAAGCCAAAATGTTTGCACGCCCGCTCGATCAGGCTGGGGTGATTTTGCGGCAAGATCGCCAAATAATCTCCAGCTTGGTATTGTAATTCGCTTGGCAAACTCACTTCGATGTGACGTTTTGAGCGACCTAAGGGCGAATTGAGATCAACTAATTCGCGATTTTCGAGCACGCTAGCAAACCCGAAGCCCGTTTGTTGGGCCAATTGAGCGCTGCTTAATGGCAGTAATTCAACCTCGTACAGTGGCTTGCTGCTAATTTCTGCGCTTGCGATTGCAAATGTTTGGTTGTGAGTTTGCCAAAACGACGCATACCAACGCTCAAAATCGCCAAAGAAATCGCTGCGGGCATCAGCTGCACCACGTTCAAGCAAACGTTCGGCTCCAGCGGCCTGCAAGTGCTGATTAATTTGGCTGGGCACAGCTTGGTAGGTGCTCTGCCAATCGCGGTTGCCACAGCCAAAAACACTGTAGCGCACACCTTTGAGCGAGTTTGGCGCAACCCTAGCCAACCATTGACAGAAGGCTAGGGCATTATCGGCAGGCTGGCCGTTGTACGAAGCTGCTACGATACTGACTGCCCCAGTCGTTGGTAATTTATTGACATAATCATTGAGTGCGGCCACGGTTGTTTGATAACCACGGGCCTCACCATCCCTGGCAATGCGGCGGGCGAAGGCTTCGGAGGAGCCAGAGTTGGAGCCATAGAGCACCAGCAATGGCGTGTTGTGTTGGGCTTGATTTGGGCTTGATTGAATTGCTAGATCTGGCTGAGTTGGCTTGTTGCTACGCACGATGATTTTGTGAACACGGGCGCGAACCGTCAAGCCTTCAGGTTTGAGCGTCAGAGTTTCTTTGACATGTAAATGATAGGGTTTCGGTTGCGATAACTCAAAGCGTTGCAGCATCATTGCTAAAACCAAGGTGGCCTCTTGCATGGCGAATGAACGTCCAATACAGGCGCGTTGGCCATTGCCAAACGGCTTCCAAGCGTGCTCAGGGATTTGTTCCCGCACTTCGGGCGCAAAGCGATCGGGGTCAAATTGGTTGGGGTTGTGCCAAACTTTGGGGTCGCGGTGCAAGGTTGGCAACAAGGCGAGGAATTTTTCGCCCTGCTTAACTGGAAAGCCGCCAATGCTGGTATCGTGCTTGGCATAAACCCCAAATACTGGTGCGGTTGGCCAGAGCCGCAAGGTTTCGCGCAAAATTTGGTCAAGATAGCCAAGTTTGGCCAAATCTTCGTAGCGTGGCAATCGATCACCGAGCACTTGATCGACGATGGCTTGAGCACGTTGCAAAATTTCGGGTTGTTGGAGCAAAAAGTAGGTTGCAAACGAGAGCAGGCCGCTGGTGGTTTCGTGACCAGCAATCAAAAATGTTACCAGTTGATTGCGAATATTGGCATCATCTAAGCCTTCACCTGTGATCGAATCTTTGGCATTGAGCATTAATCCCAATAAATCGTTGGGAACTTCGTTGCTTGGCAAACTGCGCCGTTTAGCAATTAATTCATCGGTGATTCCGTGCATATACTGCATATCGGCTGCATATTGGCGCTGGGTTGAGCGCATTAATTTTGTTTGAATTGATAAACGGCGGGCGCGTGCTCCAGCCTCGGCCAAAGCTCTCACCATCGCTTCTACAAATGGATGCATTTCGCGTTGATAAAACGAATTAAAACGATAGCCAAACCCACATAAGGCAATTGTATCAAGCGTCAGGCGCGTCATATTATCGGCCACATCAAAATCAGTTTCTGGCCCTTGACGCTCCCATTTGGTAAATAATTGGTCGGCAATATCGAGCATGTCATCGAAATAATTGCGCATGCTGGCTGGTCCAAAGGCTGGCATCAATAAACGATGGGCTTTGCTCCAATTGGCTTCCTCGGTATAGGCCGTAAACAAGCCATCACCAGCAAAATCGCGAATTTGAATCAATGGCCCATGCAATAATTTATCGAAGCGTTGTTGATCGCTAATTTCAGCCACAAGTTCAGCTGAAGAAACGACCAATACCGTGCGATTGGGAAAACTCACGCGGAAAATTGGCCCGTAATGCTGAGCCAGTTTCATCAAATTCTGGACAGGCGTTTCCATTCCAATATCAGGCACATTGCCGACGATTGGGCGGGTTGGTGGTTGGGGAATAGAACGAATTGGGCTGGAAATACTCATTAAACGAGCCTCCCTTGCTGCAATGCTGGCCTGTACAGGTCGCCGCGAACTATCAACTATCTTTCTTGGTACTGTTAAGTACCAGCTGGTTTTATGCTATCATCAGCTTCTGGTACTGTCAAGTACCAAGAAATTAAGCTAGTATGAGTAGCGAGTGGTTCAACGACGAGGTTGCTATGACCGAACAAGTAACAGAGGCCGAATATCGTAGCCGCCTGATGGATGGAATGGCGGCGGCGGTGGCTGAAAAAGGCTATGCCGAAACAACGATTGCCGATATTGTGCGTTTGGCGCGAGTTTCCAAGCGCACCTTTTACCAACATTTTGCCAGCAAAGAGGATTGTTTATTGGCACTTTATACGGCTGCTACCGATCAATTAATCGATGTGATTCGACGGGCAATCGAGGGTGCGCACGATATGCATTCGCGGGTGCGCTGTGCTCATCGCGCTTATTTACAACGGATCAAAGAGCATCCATTGTTGATGCGTACCTTGTTTATTGAGATTTTGGCGGCGGGAACGCGAGGCTTGCAAGTGCGGCGGGCGGCCAATCAACGCTTTGCCGATTTATTGCGGGCCACCGGAGCCGATCAACACTATGATTCGCCGCAAAAACGCCACATTACCCCAGCCTTGGCGATGGCAATTGTTGGGGGAATTAACGAATTAATTTTGCAGGCGATGGAGAGCGATCAAATTGAGCAATTGTTGGAAATCGAAGAGCCAGCTACCGCCTTGTTAGAAGCAGTGCTGGCTCACCCAATTGTTGACGATTAATCGAACTTAAGTGTTGTTGTGCCTAACTCGGGGTTGCTCGCACTGAGGCTAATTGGCTGATCGCCGCCAGTATGTTGTACGATGACTTGGGCTAGGCCGTTGAAGACGCGGCGTTGCCAAGTGGCGGCTGGCTCGATCACCTGCACAACGCCAGGCTCACGATTGGGGAAATCCCAGATAGTAGCTTTTTTGATCCAGCGTCCAGTCACCAGATAGTCGTTTTGGCCTGGATGCACCAGTTCATGGCTTAATTCAAGCGCTTGATCGCCCTGTTCAAGCGCAATGTCGCTGGCGATTAGTTGGCCGTTGATATAGATGCTGTAGTCGTGGGCTATGCTTTTGCTGAACAAGCGAATGCTGCTGGCTGCGCTGTACTGTGGTAGCTCGAAGCTGCCACGCAACAGAATATAGGCCTGAGGATTAGTCTGTTGATCGTTGTTGTGATGGAAAAAGGCTGGCTGCCACGTTTGGGCTTCGGCTCCTAGCGCTCGCTCCAAGCCTGCAGGCAACTCGGCCACGGTTTGCTCGGCATTAATCTGGATTGGGCAAAGTTGGTAGCTGGCATGATATTGCTCAGGCTCGTGGCTAGCCGGATCGCCGTTGCCAACCCCTAAAAGCTTGGCCGAACCCATTAATTGTAGATCGAGCAGCTGATTGGCGGTTGGCACAATCTGGCCATGATCATCGCACACTTGCAAGGTGACAACCGCTAGATCGCCTGCTTGTTGGAGTTGACCATAATCGAGCAATAGTTGAATTTGGCTGGCTGCTTGGCTGGTGCGCAGGCTAGCACTGAGCACTTCCACCCCGTTGTTATAGCCACGCGCTAACAATTCGCCTGGTTGATAGGCAACTTCCCATTGTTGGTGGCCGTTTTCGGGCATTGGGCGGCGGCCAAGACTTTCGCCATTCAGCCATAACTCCACTTCTTGGCAATTGCTATAAATTGGCATGCTTTTCACGTGACCGAGATCGTTCGGCCAATCCCAGTGATAGCCAATGTGTAAAACTGGTTGCTGGCCCCACCAAGCCTTGGTGTAGTAGGCAATATCTTTGGGGAAACCACATAGATCAAAAAAGCCAAATTGACTGGCAACTGCTGGCCATTCAAAGGGCGTTGGCTCACCTCGATAATCAAAGCCTGTCCAATAGAATAGCCCAGCCAAGAATGGTCGTTTGACATAAAATTGCCAGCCAAACTCCGTATCGGCGTAGCCATCGCCGCTGGGACAAGGCGCTAAATGACCACGACTGGCATCGGTTTGGTAGATCCCGCGGGTACCGTAGGTGTTACTTTCCTCGGTGCCAACGCTCGCCTGCCATGGGAATTTGGCATGATGGGCATCAATATCGCCGTGTAAAATATAATTGTAGCCAACCACATCGGTCACCATGCCGATGCCTGTATCCCAGCCGCCGCTAGAAGCGATTGTGAAAAGGCGGGTATGGTCGAATTGACGGGCAAAATTTTGCATGGTGCTGGCGATGCGTGCACCGATAATCGTGCCCTCGATCGCCCATTCTTCGTTGCCCAACGACCACAAAATGACTGAAGGATGATTGCGATAACGCTTGATTAGCTGCTCAACATGGCGCAAATGCTCAGGATTCGTGCCCATCAAGCGATTTTCGTTCAGCACCAACATGCCCAAACGATCGCAGGCAGCGAGGAATTCGGGCGTTGGCGGATTGTGCGAGGTACGAATCGCGTTATGATTAAATTCCTGCAAGCGTTTGATTCGATATTCTTGCAAGCTATC
Organism: Herpetosiphon gulosus; assembly: GCF_039545135.1. NCBI lineage: Bacteria > Bacillati > Chloroflexota > Chloroflexia > Herpetosiphonales > Herpetosiphonaceae > Herpetosiphon > Herpetosiphon gulosus. Next base: position 20,495 of record NZ_BAABRU010000016.1, read on the forward strand.
GGGAATCGCCGTGCCAACTCCCGCGTGATCTTGGTGCTGATTGCTGCCAACCAACTTGACCGAACGCCCATTCAAGAAAAAGCCCTGATCAGGATCAAAGCGAATGCTGCGAATGCCAAAGATTGTCTGATAGCTATCGATCGCCTGTTCGCCGAGCAGCACGGTGGTAGTTAATTGATACAAATGTGGGCTGGCGAGATCCCAGAGTTGTGGATTATTGAGGGTGTGCTTGTGGCTAAATTCAGCGCTTTGGCCTGCAGCCAGTTGATAATTGGCACTTTGGGCTTGCAGCACAGCGCTAACAGCAGGATCGCTGATTGTTTCCAGCAAGCTAAATTCGATTGGATGTTGGCTTTCGTTGACAACGGTTGTTTGGATGGTGAGCGTGGCGCTAGCTTCATGAATTTCGCTGGTGACGAAGGTGCCATAGCGAGCGACATGCACTTGAGCGGTTTTGCTCAACCACACATGGCGGTAAAGTCCAGCGCCTTCATAAAACCAACCTTCTTCAGTTGTGGCATCGGCGCGTACTACCACCACATTTTGGCCGCCATAATTCAGATAATCGCTGATATCGTAGCTAAAACTGGTGTAGCCGCTTGGCTCGTTGCCTAGATAAAAGCCGTTGACCCAAACTTTGGAATCGCGATGCACCCCATCGAATTCGAGGCTGATGCGTCGCCCAAGATCGTCGGCGGGAATTGTAAAGCTTTTGCGATACCAGCCAATGCTATTGGCGGGAAACTTGCGGCCAATCGCTTTGTAGCCATGGCTATGGCTCGCCCGTTGATCGAATGGTAATTCAACACACCAATCGTGAGGCAGATCGAGCAAACGCCAAGCCCGATCATCGAACTTGGCAGAGGCCGCGCCATCGCCATAGCCAGCCTTGGCCAGAAACGAAAAATGACTTGTATCAAGCTGAAAATCTTGGGCGGGGTCGAAGGCATGGCCGAGGGCAAAACGCCAGCCGTAATCAAACAGAATCCGTTCGCGGGGTGGGTTGCTAATCATCGCTGATGCTCCATGCTGCTGTACATCGTTGTTTGCCAAGCAGCGCTTAGTTGTAATAGTTTATACCCCCCTCACCCCCAGCCCCTCTCCCACTGCGGCGGGCGAGGGGAGCCGACTGAATTGATTCCCCCTCGCCTCGCGTGCGGGAGAGGGGGTTAGGGGGTGAGGGAACGAAATAGATTGCTAGCCTAATAAACTACTACACTGTGTTGTTCAAAGCTTACGCTAACGCAATACTTTAACCAGCAAGTCTACAGGCTATTTTACTAAAATTCTTCTAAAAAATAGCCTATGTTTCAAGATCAGCTAAGATTGTTGAGAGATCTCCTTACGCTTAATAAAGGTGTTTTTTTTGTAATTATTTCTGAGCACCACCCTTCCGTCCCGCATCGAGGCGGGAGACACAGGGGGGTTTAATTCCCCTGTACCCCCTCAAGGACAATTATTGGATAGTATGGATTCATTGATGAACTATGAGATCATTGGCGGGAATATAAGAACCTGTCACCCAAGGAGCGGGCAAGGGGCTTTTTGATTTGATGGGTTTTTCTGAGTTGGCGCAACGATCAACGCCAGCCTGCAAAGAGCGCTACGCTGCCGATGCGCTTAATTTCATAGCGTTGAAAAGCTTGTTGCAGCATTGTTTCAAGCTTGGCGAGGGTATCAGTTTGGTTGGCGAAAATTTGGCGCTGATTGTAAATACCCATCAACCGCCGGGCCGCAGCGCTATGAAATGGCTCAATGGCGCTTAAAATCGTTGCCCCAAACAGCACGCCATTGGGAGTTAATAGCTCGGCCAGCCGTTGCAGCACCGCGCCTTTGATCGCAGGCGTGCCAGCGATGCAATGCAAAATATAGCCCAAACCAATCGAATCAAAACATTCAGTTAGTGGCAATGCTTGCATAATCGAAGCACGAACGGCCTGCGGTTGCCACTCGCTGAGATTGGCTGACGCTTGGATTAAGCACTCAGGATTAACATCGAGCAGCACCAATTTGCTTAATTGCTGTTGATTCAGGGTTTCGCGCAATAACAAACCGCTGCCTGGCCCAATATCCAAGTGCTGGTTGCCGAGATGTTGGCGATACCATGTAACTAAATTGGGCTTGGGGCAACGCCAAATAAAACTATCTGAGATGCCATGAACTAGAAAATCGTAGAACTTTAAAAGGTTGTTGTTGTAGATACGCGCACTAGCTGGTAAATCGCTCATTAATTGCTCCCAAAACACCTAAAACTTTCAATTGCATCTTAACAAATTTCTGCTAAAAAATAACTAATAAAAACGTTTCCATGTGTGAGGAACACTATGCAACGCCACTTTCACAATCCAATTATGCCGGGCTTCTATCCAGATCCAGCAATTTGTCGGGTAGGCGAAGATTATTATCTGATTCACTCGACCTTTGAATATTTTCCAGGCGTGCCGATTCACCATAGCCGCGATTTGGTACATTGGCAGCAAATTGGCCATATTTTAGATCGTCCCTCGCAACTCAACCTCGACGAAATTCATCCATCAGCAGGAATTTTTGCCCCAACTATCAGCTATCACGCTGGCACATTTTACATGATTACCACCTTGATTGCTGGTAAAGAGCGTCATGGCAATTTTATCGTGACCGCTCAATCACCAGCTGGGCCATGGTCAGACCCCTATTGGCTTGATGCTGATGGAATCGATCCCTCGCTCTTCTTTGAAGATGGTCGGGCTTGGTATGTGGGCAATCGTGGCAAAGCCAACCCCGAATACGAAGGTCAGTGCGAAATTTGGCTGCAAGAGCTTGATTTGACGACAATGCAATTGATTGGTGAACAATCGGTGCTGTGGCGGGGAGCGCTCAACGGTGTGATTTGGACGGAAGGGCCACATCTTTACAAAATTCATGATTGGTATTATTTGGTGATTGCCGAGGCTGGCACGGAATACAATCATGCGGTAACGATTGCCCGCAGCAGCGAATTGACCCAAGGCTATGTAGGTTATCCAGCCAATCCAATTTTGACCCATCGCCAACTTGGCCGCGATTATCCGGTGATGGGCACGGGCCATTCTGATCTGGTGCAAACCCAAAATGGCGAATGGTGGCTAGTGCTGCTAGCGATGCGCCCATATGGTGGCGGTTTCTATAATCTTGGGCGTGAAACCTTTTTAGCTCCGGTTCAGTGGGAACAAGGTTGGCCGTTGATTAGCCCGGGTACTGGTAAGGTTGAATTGAGCTACCCTGCGCCTGATTTGCCGCTGCAACGCTGGCCAGTTCAAGCTGCCTGCGACCATTTTGATGGCGATAGTTTGGCCATGTACTGGATGTTTTTGCGCACGCCGCGTTCGCAATGGTGGAGCTTGAGCGAACGGGCTGGTTGGTTGCGCATGCAGCTGCGACCTGAGCAAATCAATCAAATGGTCAACCCCAGCTTTGTTGGGCGACGGCAGCAACATATGAACTTCTTAGCACAAACTGTGCTGGAGTTTCAGCCACAACAACCGCAAGAAGTAGCAGGCATGGTGCTGATTCAAAATCATAACTATCAAGTGCAATTTGTGATTACTGGTGAGCAGCAGGCAAGCCTGATTGTTTGTCGCAATGGCGAGCAAGAATATTTGGCGCAAGTGCCAATTGCCAGCCAGCGCAGCTATTTGCGGATTGTGGCCTATGGTCAAGACTATAGCTTTTTTGTGGCTGAGCAGCCCGATGCCTGGCAACCAGTCTTCGAAAATCTTGATGGCCGCTTCTTGAGCACTCCGGTTGCTGGTGGTTTCGTGGGCACAGTGATTGGCTTGTATGCCAGTAGTCAAGGCCAAACTAGCCAAACTGTGGCCGATTTCGATTGGTTTGAATACCGCGAAATCGCCGAGTAATTGGTTGCTCTAGGCTGAATGTTTGGCGGGTGTTGGTTTTTTCGGTTAAAATACATTCCCCAGTGGGCGATTATGCTGCTACTGTGGGAGAAAGTAGCGCTCATGACCCGTAAATCGAATAAACCTAAACGCCCGCCAACAAGCCCACAACGCCCTACGCGACCACCTGCCAAACGCCCAGAACGCTCGCATCAAGCGCATAAACCTGCGCCGCAAGGGCAAAAACCAACCATGGAGCTGGAGCAAACCGTTTTGCCCGATATTGTCAAAGAAATTCGTCAATTGCGCTCGCGCGATGCTCGCGATCGGACGGGAACCTACTATATCGAAGGTGCGCGAATCGTTGCCCAAGCGATTAATGCTGGTTTGCCACTGGAAATTGGGGCAATCTCTCTAGAATTGCTTTCGCGCACCGAGCATTCTGCTGGCACTGTCAGCGCTTTGCGCAAAGCTGCCAAACAGATGGTTGAACTCTCGGCGAGTGCCTTTGCAGGCATTTCATTCAAAGAAAATCTGCAAGGCATCGGGGCCGTGGTCAAATTGCAGCAAGAGCCGTTGAGCAATGTTCAATTGGTTGATCGACCTTGGGTCGCTTTGAACGGAGTTGGTAATCCTGGCAACTTGGGCGCAATTATGCGTACCTGTGATGCAGTTGGTTGCGAAGGCCTGATTCTGATTGGCGACACGACCGATCCCTATCATCCAGCGGCGATTCGCGCCAGCATGGGTTCGTTGTTTGCCTTACGCATGGTGCGCACGACCTTCGATGAATTTGCCCAATGGAAACAAACCAATGGCTATCATGTGATTGGCACGACTCCCGATGTTGAGCAAGAATACCAAACGATTAGCTACCCAAGCCCCGCCATTTTGCTGATGGGCAGCGAGCGCTTGGGTTTATCGGTTGGCGAGCAAAGCGTCTGCGATACCTTGGTGCGTATTCCAATGGCTGGCACCTGCGATTCACTGAATTTAGGGGTGGCGACCAGCATTGTGTTGTATGAGATGTTTCGCCAACAACGCCTAGCCTAATCGAAGCATACTCAAGTTTGGCATCCGACTGGCTGAATTAAGCTAGTCGGATTTTTTATGGCTAAAACTACAAACGTCCCAGTTGGGCCGCTTGTAGGAGAGAAGAGTGTGTGTGAGGAGGAAGGATTTGTTTGTAGTATGCCAGCACTAGCTTACAGTTAAATTAACGAGTGCCATAGCTGATCTAGCGATTTGGATTAGCCTGCGCGATGATTGGGAAATTGATTAGTTGATAAGTACAATCGGGTTCTGTTGGTTCCGTTGCTGCTTTTATATGCTCATGAAAGAGCCACGACCGATAGCCATTGAGGCGTTGTCCTAATAAAACGATTAAGGCGACTGGTGCTGAAATAAGTAATTGATAGGTCTGATAGCGTTTTGGCAATTTGCTAATTGTAGAGATAATAAAACTAACAATTTCTGAAGCTTGATTTGAGTCGGTAATTTCTAAAATATGATGATCTTTTGGGTAAATACTGATAATAATCCCGATATCTTTGATATATTTACTGCTATAGATATTCATTTCTTGGATTACTAAATTGCTTGGCTGTGAGTTTACGATGCATATGTTTAATATGCAATTTGTTAAGTTTTCATCAAAAGTATGCATACTATACTCTAAACGATCTGATGGATTTGCATGGATTGAAAGTTGCCACTCATTATCATAATTTAATACTTTGAGCTTATATGCTGATGTTCGATAGAAAATTGAACCGAAGAGTAAGGCAGGAAAATAGCCTAAACACTTTGTACTTAGGGTTAATGGATGGACATCACCAATCCATTCTCTGAGATCATATAATGCTTCTTGTCCTCGTTCCCAAGTATCAGCCTTCGGATTAACATTTTGTTGATAAGCATACCAATCAAGGGCTAAATCGGCCTCAATTGGTGGGTTAAAAGGCCGTTCTGATTGAAATTCAAGCGCTAGAGCATTGGAATTGTGCTTAAATTTATCAGCTATAAGCTGCTTGGCAAGCGCTTTGGCATGAGCTTGGGCAGTATTTTTACTATCGATTGATTTACCCTGATCTGAATTAACGAGACTTTTGCATATATATTGGTAAGCTGGATGAATCGAGGCTAGATTTTCGGTAAAAACGACTTTTTGTTGCGCGATATTGTTTTGAATCCATGGTAATTGGATATGATCATGCTGAGCAGGTTCGCATTCATTGAACCAAACGACATAATAATCATAATCTGTGGCATATTCGCTGCGTGTAACAATGCCACGTAAATTTAGCTCAATTTCAAAATATTGACATAACTCGCTCTTATTGGTTGGTAACCAAACTCTTGGTGGAGATTTTTCAAGAAGCTTCTTTTCAGAGTTATAGAAATTGTTGGTTGTTATAGTTCCATAATTGATACCAGCGACAACCCCAACTGGAGAATTATCTATATTAATGACTGAAGACGGTTGATTTGGATCGTCACTGTTTTGGGGAAGCGATGATGGTTGCGATTCTGCTTCATTTTGCATCGATAAGGCTCCTCATGCTAGCTAAGATAAAGTTCGAACAAGAGTATCTAAAATTCCTTTTTACATAGTGATAGAACTTGCTATGGATATTTTATCATTCCTGACAAGCTCTATAAGCTTTTAAAACTACAAACGGCCCAGTTGGGCCGCTTGTAGGAGAGAAGAGTGTGTGTGAGGAGGAAGGATTTGTTTGTAGTATGCCAGCGCTAGCTTACGGCCATCCTAACGAGAATCATTCGTGATACTCCTATGTTTGGTATAGCCCAATGACCTAGATTGAGCCTGACTGATGGGGTATTGGTATAAAATTAACCTTTACAACCGTACCATTATAACTGTAAGATTGTGTCAGCCACAAAAGCTAATTAATTAGCTAAGGTGGTGTTTGCTATTATCAGATGTATCCGGCGGTTATCAATAGTTTGTCGATAGTAGAAAGGGTATTGGTATGACCCAAACAAACGCAGTGGTTGTATATATCAAGACGAGTGGAATTCAAGAGTATATTTTTAGTAGTAACCGTCTCCGTGAGAATATTGGCGCTTCCTATAGCATCAAACTGGCTACGAGCGAACCAGATGGGATTATTAAAGGTTGGATTGATCCACCAGCAACTGAGGCGCAGGTGATTTTTGCTGGTGGTGGGCATGCTTGTATTTTATTTTATGCTAAAGCTCATGCTCAACAATGGGTACGCCAGTATAGCCTCGATATGCTCAAAAAGGCAGCTGGCTTGCGCTTTGCGGTTGGCATGTCTGCTGAGTTTGACTATAAATTTGATAACAATGATATTAAATGTTATATCAAACAAGCCCAGGCTGATGTTAATCGGGCGCAAAATGCCTATAACACCACACCCGCTACGCTTGGCTTAGGTGTGACAGTTGCCTGTCGATCAACTGGATTGGTGGCAACTCAACAAGGGAATCAGGTTGCTGGGGTTCCGCAAGATCCAGGTGATTATCCTATGTCCCGCGAGATCATGGCTAAAATCCAGTTTGCCTCACAGGCTGATGATCACGGTGACCCAGCGATGAATGACTTGCTTCAGCGAATAAATGCATTTGAGGAAATTAATAAAAAATATAGTATTCCTCGTGATTTTGATGATTTTGGTCGAACAACTGGTAAATATAGCTATTTGGCAGTTGTTCATGCTGATGGTAATGGGATTGGCAATCTGATTCGTAGCTTGGCCGAGATCGAAACGATAAATCAGCGCTATATTGACTTTTATCGTGCTCTTTCGCAGCTAATTAATCGTTTGGGTGCTTTGGCGATGAATAAATCAGTGGAGTTTCTTAGCAACATTATTACAAATGATACCTTCAAAGAATTAACTCATCACTTAGAGATTGATCGTGATACCGACAATCCATTTTTTCCACTGCGCCCGCTGGTCTATGGCGGCGATGATATTACGTTTGTGTGCGATGCTCGTGTAGCTTTTCATGTGACTCCACGATTATTAGACGAATTTACGCGGCAGAGCAAGGAATTACTTTCCAAATTGAAGCAAGCTTTTCCTGAAGAAGCCAGTTCGTTTCCACATGAGCTTAGTGCCTGTGCTGGAATTACGATTTTTCGCACCCATTATCCATTTGCTCGTGCCTATGATTTGGCTGATGAACTATGTGCCTCGGCTAAGCAACTAAGCGAGGCTGTGTCGCAGAAACAAGCTAGTGCTATGGATTGGCAAATTGCGCCAAGTGGCCGCATTGATAAGCTCGAAGCATTGCGGTATACAGAATACAGCCTAAGCACTGTTGAATCGTTGACGCTGCGGCCAGTGATGCTTGATCAGACTACTCAAACATGGCGAACATGGGCGAATGTTAAACAGTCAGTCCAAGGTTTTAGCCCGATTTGGCAAGAACGACGGAATAAATTAATTGCCTTTCAAGATATCAACCGTCAAGGTTCTCAGGCTACTAAGCAGTGGCAAACTAATTTACGCGCTCCTTTGACTTTACCCCAGTTCGCTGGTTTAGATCATCAGGATGCGTGGGCCGTTGATGATCTGGATAAATCGAGATCACCTGCTAAGCAGATTGCGCTCTATTTTGATGTAATTGAACTTATGGAGCATTATCCGCCATTGGCTGAATCATGGGAGGTAGCAGAATGACGAGCTATTATCTAAAAATTGAGTTGAAAAGTGATGCCACCTTTGGCCGTGGCGATGGCATTGCGGGCTTGGTTGATGTGGAAGTTGAACAGGATAGCTTTGGGTTGCCCTATTTACGTGGTCGCACCTTGAAGGGATTATGGCGTGAGGAGTGCGAAAACTTAATCGCCGTGCATCCCAATGGTGAGGCGTTGCAGCGAGCATGCAATACGCTTTTTGGAATTGGTGGCAGTACAACTAAAGCCACAGGCCTATTACAAGTTGGCGATGCATGTCTCCCCGATCCAGTGCGTGTGGCAGTCCAACAGGCGCAACTTAAGCCCCATGAGGTTTTAACCAGTCTAACTGGCGTGCGCCGCCAAACCAAGATTGATGACGAAGGTATTGCCGATGACTATACCTTACGGGCAATGCGGGTGATTCTGCGGACTACCACATTTATTAGCCCGATTACCTGTCCATCTCTGTCTCAAGCGCAAGAAGCAATCTTGCTGGCTGGTTGTTATGCCCTACGTCATCTTGGTACAAGTCGCAATCGTGGCCGTGGCGAGGTTGAATGTCGCCTGTTTGATCAACGAGGTAACCCACTGGATTCAACAAGGTTGCGTCAGTTTACGGAGAAATCTGCATGAATGCATTGATTGTTGATTTAGTTACAAAGCAGCCAGTCTTGGTCAGTGCGCTTGAAGGCGACCCCAATAGTGCCACCAGTTTTAGCTATATTCCAGGCAGTGTTTTGCGTGGAGCATTAATTAGCCGTTATCTACAATCAAAAGGTGCTGAGTATCAACTTGATCTAGGTAACCAGTTGTTTTTTAGTAACCAGGTGCGCTTTTTACATGCCTACCCGCTTGAATCAACTACGAACAAGCGCATGCTCCCAATGATTCAGAAGCTCGATTTACAGGATCAAGCAGTTGCTGAATCTGAAACTAAAAAAGCCAAAGAGCCAAAATATGAATGGTTTGGCGAGCACTATACCTTCGATACCGTGCGCCATTTGAATATTCACACCACCCGTAATCGGGCTAAGGGGCGCAGCTTACGTGGCAGTGGTGCGGTGTATCGCTATGTGGCAATTGCTCCGAATCAGGTTTTTCGGGCAGTTATCCTTGGTGATTCTATTGATCTGCAGGTGCTGGAAGCATTATTGCGTGATCAACCACGTTTATATATGGGCAAAGCGCGTAGTGCTGGCTATGGCGAGAGTCAGATTATCAAGCTAGAGCATAATCAAACGTGGCATGAATTACCGTATGCTCCAACCAATTCACTTCCAACGACTGAAACCGTGACAATGACCTTACTGAGTGATGCAATTATTCGCGATCAATATGGCCAATATGGTCGGATTGGGGCTGACCCAACTGGTTTGGCAGCTAGTTTTGGCTTACAAGCAGGCCAACTTGATCTCAAAGCCTCAAAATTACGCTATACCGTGCTTGGTGGTTTTAATCGCACGTGGGGCTTGCCCTTGCCACAAACTCCAGCCGTAGCTGCTGGCAGTGTGTTGGTTTGGCAGCAGGCACGTGCCGATTGGCCAGCCCTCGTCGAACAAGGCATTGGCGAACGGCGCAACGAAGGTTTTGGCCGCATTAGCCTTGATGCAGCGCTGCAAGGGCATGTAATTAATCTGCAAAACAACCAGCCGAGCATTAACTCGAACGGTGGGCTTTTGCCGATAAAATCTACCCAAACCGGCTTCTTCGTTGATGAATCGAGCAAACTGTTGCACCTGATGGGTCAACGCTTGATTCGCCAACGGCTGGATCAACGGTTAATCGAGTTGATTGGGGATTACCAAATCAAGCGTCAAGCGGATTCACGCAATAGTTTATTTGGGCGAGTTGAGTTATGGTGCCGAGCCTTACTAACCAACATTCAAACTGTGGCGCTGCATCAAACAGCGAATACCTCGGTTGATTCGGTTTTTGCGACATTTCGAGAAACAATTGATCAAACTGCTCAAATTGCTCGTCAGCATTTACACGCAACCAGCTTGGCTAATGGGCAATCGTTGGAAACGCTACTGAAACTTGACATTGCTGAGCTACTTGAGCTTTGGCAGGTTGAGCGCTTACAACTTGGTGATCATCTGGCCCAACTCACCCCCCAACTTGCTTTGGAATACCATGCCCGCTTGATTATTGCAATTGTAACAATGGCTCGCAAACAGCCTTTACTGAAAAAGCGAGGTTGAGATGGCGTTTGATTTTATAGTGCCTACCAATGCCCAATTACTTTATCAAGACCGTGAAACCCGCTATATTTTTGCACGAACGTTGATTCATGGACGGCTCGAATTGCAATCGCCCACCTTGGTTAGCAATGGAGCAAGCGATTTACCAACCGATATGGCTTTGTTGCGCGATTTGGTTGAGGCTCGGGCGTTAATTCCAGGTAGCTCGATTGCTGGGGCACTGCGAGCCTATTTGAAGAAATTTGGTTACGATGCTGCTGCTTTATTTGGGGCAGAATTATCGCATGAAGCTAGTGAGGGGGATCAAAGTGCCCTCTTGGTAAGCGATGCGCTGAGTACCACGATTGTTTTATCGATGGTACGCGATGGAGTGCGAATTGATGGAGCCACCCGTACTGCTAGCGCCGGAGCCAAATACGATCTAGAGCTGTTGCCTGCTGGCACATGCTTCGACTTGTATTTTGAGCTACTGCATGAAGTGCCGTTCGATGCTGAAAAGAAATGCCCAATGTGGGATGATTCGATTAATCATAATCAACAGCGACTTGAACTATTGGCTCAGGCATTGTATGGCTTAGAAACTGAACAGATTGCCTTAGGCATGCGCAAACAGCGAGGTCTAGGCTTGTGCAAAGTCACCAATTGGCAAATTTGGCATTATCGCTTGACTGATCCTGCGCAAATGCTGAAATGGTTGGAGCTTAAGCGAGATGATCTATCAAAACCGTGGCTGGAGCTTGATCGTGATCATCCATTACAACCATTCTATAGTGGCCCAAGTATCGCGGCAGGCTTAAATTTGCCACTCGCTCAGTTGCCTCGAAGTCAATGCCAGATTCGGGTTGAATTTGGACTTGATCAATCATTGCTCATTCGTTCGGCGAGCAGTGATCCCTATGCACCTGATGATCGCTACCTCGAAACTCGTTGGGCTGATGATACCGCGTGTCCGGTGATCCCTGGCACAAGTTGGGCTGGCATTATGCGCCATCGAGCTGAGAAGATTTTGGCGACGTTCAAAAACAACGCTCAAACTCTGCTCGAGCCTGATGAATTGATCAAAGCATTATTTGGCTATGTGGCAACTGATGCTAAGGCCCGAACCAGTAAGGCTCAAAAAAGTCGGGTGCGTTTTCATGATAGTTTAATTCACCAAGCAGACATCGATTATATTCAAACGCGGATCGCGGTTGATCGCTTTACGGGCGGGCCATATCCCAGCGCTTTATTGGCTGAACAACCTGTTTGGGGCTTATCTGAAACGCAGATTGTACTCGATCTTACGATCGAAAAGTTTGAAGCTTATGATCTTGGCTTGCTCGTATTGGTGATAAAAGATTTGTGGTTGGGTGATTTGACCGTGGGTGGCGAACAAAGTATCGGGCGCGGTGTATTGGCTGGGCGCTCATTCACACTGTGGATCAACGGTGAGGATTATCAGTTTCGCCAAGCTGGCGACCAATTAACGCTTGAGCCAAAAACTGCTGAAAAATTACAAGCCTATGTGAATGCGTTCTTGGATAAAGTAGGGGTACGCTATGTTTGAAACACTGTCAATTGATCAACATAGTAATTTGATCGAATGGTTGAAAACTCAAGCCGAACGTTACAACTGCCAATGGTTGCTGGCGCATAGCCTTGATTGTGTCATCTGGGGCAAATTTGAGCAATCGAAACTCCTGTTAGGCTGTGATTCTGCAAAACTCAACTTTGAAACCTTACAACAATGCCGCATCTTTGGCCTCGCAGCCGAAGTATCGCTTTGGCATAATGGGAGCAACTGGCAAGCAACTGTGATTAAAGATCCGACTGATCCGACTGATCCGACTGATCCTGCTGAATCAGACAACTATATCGATGAATATCAAATGCTATGGGGAACGAAAATCCCCGATCCTGCCGAGCAAGAATTCGCGCCTCCACCAGGGTTTACTACCTTGGCCGATGGGATTCAAGGCATGCAACATACCTTGCCCTTGGTATTTGAGCCGCAGGAACGGTATTTTGGCCCGATTATTGTTAAAAATGCTACCCAACAGCCCAACCATCGACCAGCTCGTTTGCTGGTACGCCATATTTTAGATTTTGATCCCAATACTGGAGCCGCCTATATTCGAGCCAGCCGTTTAGTCGAATTAAGTGCTAAGGAGATTGAGCATGGCAACCGTTCCTGAACATTTGCATGATATTCCTGCCCAACGTGAGGCTTTTGCGCCCTATAATTTTATTCCACTGCCCGAAAAAGCTGTGCCTGCTGAAGTGGTTTCAGAACAACAGCGCGTTGTAGTAGAGAATGTTAATCTACAACCAAAAGAGGCTCAATATTTAGTGCGCCACGATCAATATTTTACCGATCGGCATACCGGCACAATTACTTGTACCCTCAAAACTGAAACCCCGTTATATGTGCGTTGTGGGCTAACTGCTGAAGAATTCAAACGTTCGCTACTAGAAGTTGAGCAGCAACAGCAATCGAATGAAGCACGCACGGCTCCGACCAAAAATAAACCCGATTTCTTTGCCTCGCCTGGTCAACGCGCAGTCATTCCTGGCAGTAGTTTACGCGGTTTAATGCGCAGCTTGGTCGAAATTGTGAGCCATAGCAAAATCGATTTGGTCACCCGCAAGTATTTATTTTTTCGAAGCGTTGATAAAACCAACCTTGGGGAACATTACCGCAAGCGTATGACCAACCAAATTCGGGCGGGTTTTTTGCGGTTGCAGCGTGATGGTGGGGTGATTGAAGAAACCAAATTTTATAAAATCCCAATTACTGTTTTAGAACAGCATATTCGACAACGCTATACCAACTATCGCCGTACCAAACTTCCCAACGAGCGTTATCAATCTCAAACAATTTGGGTCAAGCCGCGCAATAATCACAAAATTGCCGAAATGAGCCTGAACCAACGTCAAGGTGATGGTTGGTTGCCAGCAACCTTAGTAATTACTGGCGATGTACCTAGTAAAAAGCATGAATATGTTTTAATTCAGCAAGTACCATCACAGGTATTTCCCTTGGAGAATGAGCAACTCCAACGTTTTCATGATGAAGATCAGTTGAGCCAATGGCAAACGCAAGCATTTCCGCGCCAGCCTGGCCTGCGTGAGCGTAAGGGCCAACTTGCCAATGGAGATCCTGTATTCTTTATTGTTGATCCCTATAAACCACAGCAGGTTAGCTTTTTCGGGCGAGCGGGGATGTTTCGCTTGCCCTACACCCATAGCCCTTACGATTTGATTCCAGACCATTTGCATACTGGTGGTGCTGATGCGCCGCCAGTTGATCTAGCAGAGGCCATGTTTGGTTTTGTGCATCGCGAAGCCAATGATGCGCCTACCCAGATTACGAGTTATGCCAGCCGCTTACGCTTTAGTGATGCCAAACTGGTTAATCAACAACTTCCTGATGCAGAACTATGGGATGCAGAGATTACCCCGCCAGTTTTAGCCTCGCCCAAACCTACAACCTTCCAACACTACTTGACCCAAGATGCGACTGAGCTTAAATCGTTGCGCCATTATGGCGATGATCGCAATGACACAACCATTCGTGGCTATAAACAATACTGGCATCATGGCCAATTTGCTGCCCAAGATCGGCATAAACCTGATGTTAGTGCTGATTCAACCCAGAGCACTCGCATGCGGCCAGTTAAATCGGGGGTTGAATTTCAATTCCAGATAGCTTTTGAAAATCTGAGCGATGTTGAGCTAGGAGCCTTGATCTATGTGCTTGAACTAGCGGCTAGCCCCAACTATCGCCTGAAACTGGGCATGGGCAAGCCGTTTGGTTTTGGTTCAATTGCGATTAACTATCAGATTGCTACAACCAACCGTCAAGCCCGTTATAGCCAGTTGTTTAACCCAAGCCAGCATAATTGGCTGCGAGCTGAACGCGATTGGCTTGATGAGCAGTTGCTGGCTAAGCAGCAAGCCTTTTGTGCCTATATTTTGCAGCACAGCGGTGAGCAAGAGCGCGGCTTTAGTGAATTTAACCAAATCCCACGCATTCAACAATTGCTCGCCATGCTCGAATGGGATACGACTCGTTTTGGCCAAACTGAGCCACGGCCATGGTCTGAAGTTGTGCGTTATTTAGAGATTGAGCGTAAGGTCACTGAAGAATGGGTGATTGGTGATCCTGTGCGAGCTTACGACGAAACAGTCAATGAGTATCGGTTGCGTCCAGTGCTGCCCACCCCATTGCGCGTAATCAATCGGCCCCTGATTAAGCCAAAAAAGCCCGAAAAGCCACTTAAAGTTGGTAATGATGTTTGGGGTAAGTTGGTAGACCAAGTTGGGCGTTATTGGATTGTGCAGCTTGATAATCGTGATACAGAATTTAAAGCGATGCCCCTGGGCTCAGTTAATTCAAGAGATATGCGGATTGGTAAGCGCGTTTTAATTCGCATTAAGTCACTTGATGCTAACGGAGTGCAGGAAATTCGTAAAATTCAATAATTGGGTTTGGCGGTGGATGTTATTGGCCATTCCACCGCCATTTATTATACCCCACCAAAATATTGCAAGGCCAAACGTAGGCGTTCTTCAGTGTCGGCGGGAGCATCGGCAGGGAGCGCATTCAGGGCTGCTTGGGCTTCGGTCGAACTATAACCAAGGCTGGTCAAAATATCGATCAGTTCGGTGTTGAGTGCCAGTAGGCCTGGGTTGGTGCTGAGTTGCGGGCTAATTGTGGCTACTCCAAATTTGCCTTTGAGTTCGAGTACCAAACGGGCAGCGGTTTTTTTGCCAATACCTGGCACTTTGGAGAGCATGGTGATATCTTCGCGGGCAATCGCATGTTGCAATTCTTCGGGGGTAGCCGCCGAGAGCAGCGCTAAAGCAACTTTGGGCCCAATTCCACTAACTCCAAGTAATAGCTCAAACAACGCACGTTGGGCTGGCGAACTGAATCCGAATAAGGCCAGCATATCTTCACGCACGTGCAAATGGGTATACAACTGGGCGGTATCGCCAATCGCGCCAATCGTTGCTAAAACTGTGCGCGGTACGGCGATGGCCAAACCTACCCCATGCACATCAATCACCACTTGATCTTGACCAATCAATTGCACAACACCCCGTACCGATGCGATCATGCCTGATCTCCCTAGCTAAGCTTGAGCCTATTATACAGGGTTGCAGGGAGTCGTGCTAAAAATGGCTGCCTTGGTTTGAGCCAAAGCAGCCGTTAATTCGTTAGCGCATGACCGCTGGTAGATAGATGGTGGTTGTTTGGGGCAGCACTGGCGTTGCAGTTGTTGCGGTTGGGGTTGGGGTTTCGCTAGGCATAACGGTTGCGGTCGCTGTAGCGGTTGCTGTAACAGTTGGGCTTGGCGTAACCGTCGCCGTCGGGGTTATGGTTGGCTCATTGCCTTGATATTCGTATGGCCCCATATCAATCAAGCCTTCATTGATCCGTGGCAGGTAATCAATCGTCAATGGAAGTGCTTCGCTAACATCGTTATCGCCGTCGAGATCAGTTTGATCGCTTGGCAGTAAACTCGGATTGCCAGTATTCCGTGCGGCTGAGTTGGCTTGCAAATTCAAATTATCATCGAGCGTGCCAACAAGATTATCAGCACCATCAGCATCAACAAACTGCGGATCACGGGTGCTGTTGCCAGTGCCAGTAAAGCCGCCTTGAACAATTGAATAACTCACGCTGAGGTTGAGATTATTATTGGAACCATTGACGGGCGCAATACCATTGTTGCCCCAAACGATGCTGTTATGCAGATTAAGCGTACCAGCAGCGTTAGCAATCGCACTCACAGTATTCTGCTGGGAAATATTGCCAACAAATGTGGTTGATTGTAAGCTAACAACCCCATTTTGTTGGTTTTCAAGCCCACCACCAGTGCTCAGTGCCCAATTGCCAGCGAAGATACTTTGATTGATCGTTAAGCTATTATTGAAATTTAGTATCCCACCGCCAAATAATGCTGCGTTGCTGATAAAACGACTATTTAAAATCGTTAAGTTGCACTGATCAAATAAGCCACCACCACCCATATTTCGTGGAAATATTTGGTTTGTAGCTTGGCCACCACGAATCGTAAAACCATCAATTAACATTGGCTCAGACTTTGATACACAATACATAACGTGGTAGCTATTATCGCTGCGGGTTGGGTTGGTTTGATTGGCTGCTCCGGTATCGTTGCCAAGCAAATCGCCACTGAGGATTGTGGGATTTTGGCTGGGATTACGGGCTTGGCGCGAGGTTTCATCACCAGCAAAGCCACCAAAAAGTCGAATGCCATTGGTAAGTGTAAAGGCGACTGTCCGATCTGTGCTAGTGGTTGGGTGATAAATGCCCTGCTTGACCCAAACTTCTGTGCCGGTTGCTGCGGTTTGGATGGCTGCTTGAAGATCTTTGGCGTTGGCCCAATCGTTGCCAGTTTGGCTACCAGCGCCACCTGGCACGACATAAACTATCCCACCTGCCTGCGAAGGTTGCGGAGCCAAGCCAAAAATCAAACCCAAAAGTACGAGCACGCCGAAACTGCGGATTTTCCACCAGTTGTTCATTGACTTCCCTTTCTCATTCCTTCATGTGCTGCGATCATCAGCCTAGCAAGCCCACGCTTGCCAAACTGCTACCCTAATTATAGAGCTATCGGCTCAGCGGGTTAATCATTCGTTTGATGGATTATCGGTTGGATCGCTGGGTAGTGATTGTTGTAATAACAACGTGTGGATTATTACTATGGAAATGCTGAAAAAGCCTCAATCTTCTGTGGATAATCGAAGATTGAGGCTTTGGGGGGTTATTGGGCGAGGCGTTTGGCATTAATTCGGTCGCGAGCGGCGGCGATAATTTCAAGTGAGCGGATTCGTGCGGCTTGGTCGTAAATATTAGCGCTGACCATAATTTCGTCAGCAGCAGTCTCTTTGATAATTTGACTTAGGCGTTGCTCCAAGGTATCAACTGTGCCAATCGCAGTGTAGGCTAGCATTGGGCTTTGGGCAAAGGCAAAATCTAGTGCTTGGCGTTTAGCTGGGTCATTAGTTGGCGCAGGAATTGGTCGTGGCGTGCCACGTTGAATATCTAAAAAGGCTTGCTGAATACTGGTGAATAAATATTGAGCTTCGGCATCAGTTTCGGCTCCAATCACGTTAATTGCCACCATGGTATAGGGTTTGGCAAGTTGGGCTGATGGTTGGAAGTGCTGATGATAGAGTTGCAGCGCATCAAACAAGTGAGTTGGGGCAAAGTGGGCTGCAAAGGCAAACGGCAAACCTAATTTGGCCGCCAACTGAGAGCTAAATGTGCTCGAACCTAGCAACCACAACGGTACGTGCAAGCCAGCCCCAGGAATTGCCCGCAAATATTGGCCTGGGCTTGGCTCGGCAAAATAGGCTTGAAGCTCACGTACATCTTCGGGGAAGCGTTCGGCGCTGGCCATCAAATCGCGGCGCAAGACCATGGCAGTGCGGCCATCAGTGCCAGGTGCACGCCCCAAACCTAAGTCAATTCGGCCTGGGTAGAGCGATTCGAGTGTGCCAAATTGTTCAGCAATTACTAAAGGCGAATGATTGGGCAGCATCACTCCACCTGAGCCAACTCGAATTCGTTTGGTTCCAGCGGCAACATGGCCAATCACGACAGCAGTCGCGGCACTGGCAACATTGGCCATATTGTGATGCTCGGCCAGCCAGAAGCGCTTGAAGTTCAGTTGCTCGGCATGTTGGGCAATCGCAAGGCTATTTTTAAAGGCCTCGGCAGGGCTACTGCCCTCGAAAATTGTGGCTAAATCGAGCACCGAAAAAGCAATTTCGCGGGTTGTTTGGCTGTGAGCAGGACTTGTTTGACCAACCATGGCTTCCATGAATACTCCATCTATGGCTAAAATGTTGGATTTCGTTGGGCCAGCATTATTCTAGTAATATTGTACCCCCAGTTTTATTGATTAATCTAGTAATTGCTAGATAATTTTTTGGTAAAAAATAATTATGCGCAGGAGCAGCAAAGTGCTGTAGCCCAAACGGATCGATAAGCTCAGCAACATTCTTACAAAACAGGCGTACAGCCTCCAGCAATCGCATGTTTAGAGCTAAGAGGGTTTATGCGTCACCATGTTTTCCTGGGGATTGGTTTATTAATTTTGGTAGGTTGTGGTCAAACTAAAGCTCCGTTGCGGCCAGTTTCAACCTCAGTTTCTCAAGCAGTGATAATTCAGAATACTCCACGCCCAACCTCAATTCCACCAGCAGCAACGCCTCTGGTTGGCTCAGTTGGTGCTTTGTCAAACCTGCGTGCCGAGCCAAGCACGACTGCCGATATCATCACCACAGTTGATGCTCAAGCCGCGATCATTATTGTGGCCCAACAGAATAATGCTGATCAATTGTGGTATCGGGTGCGAGTTAATGATTATCAAGGCTGGATGCACGCTAGTTTGTTCAATCTATCGGCCCAGCAACAAGCATTATTGCCTTGGGAACAGGCCATGATCATCCCATCGCCGACGATCCAGCCAACCAATCGGCCATATGCAACGCAGCGGCCAGCAGTTAGCCGCCCAAGAGCCACCGCCAAACCGAGTCGGCCATCGCGGCCAGCGGCGACGAGTCGGCCAACGCAGCCCAAACCGCCAACAACTAGCAAACCACGACCACGCCGTTAAGCCCAGTTGATCAAAACTGGACTTAACGTTGCTTGTGTAGTCTGATTATTATTTGCTGAAGCGCTGTGTATTGCGAGCTTGGGCCTTGGCTTTTTCGGTTTCGCGATCTTTGGCGGGAGTGGTTGTTTGCAAGGCTGCAAGTAAGCTTTGAGCATTGGCGGTAATTGCGGCAACTGCGGCCTCAAAAGCATCGCGATTCGCTGCCGAAGGTTGGTTGAAGCCGCTAATTTTACGCACAAATTGCAGTGCGGCGGCTTCAATTTCGGCCTCGGTCGCTGGTGGCTCAAAGTTAAATAATGGGCGAATATTGCGACACATACGGCCTCACTCTGCGGCTTGCTCAATCCGTTGATATTTTAACATTGCCACGCCAGTGCTCATTGTGCGAGTTTCAACGAGTTTGAGGGTTGCGGTTGTACCAGGGTGAAATAAACGTTGACCTTCGCCGATCACGACTGGATAGATTAACAGGCGATATTCGTCGATCAAATTGTGTTTAATCAGGCTATCGGCCAAAACCGTGCTGCCATAAATCAACAAGTTTTGTTCTTCGCGCAATTGGCGAATTTGCTCAATTACGTCGCCCTTCAAAAAAGTCGCATTCCACTCTGGTTGATCAAGCGTGTTGGTTGGCACATATTTTACCAAATTGTTCATGTGCTCAGCGCCTTCATCTTTGGATTCAGGCCAAGCCTTGGCAAAACCCTCGTAGGTCACGCGGCCCAAAAGCAGCGCCGTGCATTCAGCAGATTCTTCAGCCTTGAAAGCCGAAATATCATCAGACCAATAGGGCATCGACCAACCTGGATTTTCGACCACACCATCGAGCGAGACAAACATTGCTAATACAATCTTACCCATTCGTACATTCCCTTTACAATAGTAGAACACATTTGCTATTTTATGTGCCTTACTTCAAAAAGTCAAGCCTGAATTTCAGGTATACTTAATTGAGAATTCTTTTTTTGAAGCAGATTAGCAGTACGTTTATGAATAATCGCAGCTACAACCAATATTGCGGGCTAGCCTATGCCCTCGAACTGCTCGGCGAACGTTGGACAATTCTGATCATTCGTGAGTTGGTGGCTGGGCCGCGCCGCTTTAAAGATTTACTCAACGGCTTGCCTGGCATTAGCACCAATCTCTTGACTGAACGGCTTAAACATCTTGAACAGCATGGCTTGATTGTGCGCCAAGTGCTAGCTCCCCCAGCAGGCTCGACGGTCTATGGCCTGACTGATTTAGGCCGTGGGCTTGAGCCAACGTTGATCGAGTGGGGCAAATGGGGCAGCCAATTTGTGCCCGCCAATAGTGAACATGTGCATATTCTGACGATTGGCTCGTATGCCTTGACCCTTAAAACCTTTTTTCGCCCTGAGTTGGCCCAATTTCGTGAAACCTATCAATGGCATGTCGATGGTGAATTGCTAAGCATCACGATTGATCATGGCCAACTGTATATTCAACAAGGCTTGAGCCAACAGCCTGATACGATTATCCACACGACAATTGAGGTTTATTTACAACTCTTGCAAGGTGCAATCAGCCCGCAACAGGCAGTTGATCAGGGTTTGTTGCAAATCCAAGGCCAGCTGGTTGCGCTTGAACGGTTCCTCGCCTGCTGTGCCATTAACGCTCCAGCTTAAATTGGATCATTGTTAACAAATTTAAGGGCTTGACAAACCTTTAAATTTCATTAATATAGTCGGTATCGTTTCCGGAAACGATACCGACTTTTTATTATTGTTTATTTGCCTGTGAACAGGTCACCGTTCCACAAGTTCGCCCGAGCGCATTGTCGGATAGCTGTTTTCAAGGATGAAACTGGGTTCTATCCACGGAGGAACGAATCGAATGGATACTCATTTTTGGCGTAAATTGGCCGCAGTTGGCTTAGCCTGTAGCATTCTGTTTACCTTTATTACTGCGGCTCCCCAAGCGGCATTTGCCGCCGCCCCACTTGGCCAAACCATTTGGCTGCGGGCAATGTCAAGCGGAAAATATGTTTCAGCCGATGCTAATCGCGGAGCCAACTCGCCCTTGGTCGCCGATCGTGATGCTGCCAATGGTTGGGAGCAGTTTCAGGTAGTCGATGCTGGCAATGGCTACATCGGCCTGCGAGCTTTGGCGACTGGCAAGTTTGTTTCAGCTGACCAAAATTTTGCTAACACGCCCTTGGTTGCCGACCGTAACACGATTAGCGGCTGGGAACAATTTCAATGGGTCGATGTGACGGCGGGCCAAGTCCAATTGCGCTCGATTGGCAATAATAATTTTGTTTCCAGCGATCTCAATTTGGGCACGCACGCGCCGTTGGTTGCCAACCGACCAACAGCTTCGGGCTGGGAAACCTTCAATTGGGGCGTGGTCGGCGTAAATCCAACCCCCAACCCAACTACCCCGCCTGGCACTACTCCCGATTTTGGTCCGAATGTGTTGATGTTTGATCCGTCGATGTCAACTGCTTCGATTCAAACCCAAATCAACAACGTTTATGCCATTCAGCAAAATAGCCAATTTGGCTCAGCTCGCTATACCTTGATGTTCAAACCTGGCACCTATAATGGCTTGAACATTCCGGTTGGTTTCTATACCCAATTGCTAGGCGTTGGCGCATCGCCTGATAGCGTCAACATCAACGGCAGTGTCTACTCGAACGCCTATTTGGGCAACGACAACGCTACTTGCAATTTTTGGCGCGGCGCTGAAGGCCTTGCGATTACTCCTTCGAATGGCACGATGCAATGGGCTGTCTCTCAGGCTGTGCCATTCCGTCGTATGCACATTCGTGGCAATATGAAGCTCAATCAAAATAATGGTTGGTCGAGCGGCGGCTGGATGGCCGATGTGTTGGTTGATGGTAATGTCAACTCTGGCACCCAGCAACAATGGATTTCGCGCAATACCCAATGGGGCAGCTGGACTGGCTCAAACTGGAATATGGTCTTTGTTGGCGTGACCAACCCACCAGCAGGTAGTTGGCCTAACCCACCATATACCAAAGTTGCCCAAACTCCAATTGTGCGCGAAAAGCCGTTTGTAACCGTTGATGCTGCTGGCAATTGGGGCGTGCGGGTTCCGTCGCTGCGCACCAACAGCACGGGCATTACATGGGCTGGTGGCTCAACGCCAGGCACAACCATCGCCATGAGCCAATTCTTCATCGCCAAACCAAGCGATAGTGCTGCAACGATTAACGCCCAATTGGCCGCAGGCAAACATCTGTTATTCACCCCTGGGATCTATGCCTTAAATGATACGATTCGCGTGAATAACCCCAATACTGTGGTGTTGGGCTTGGGCTTTGCAACCTTGCGACCAACCACGGGCCTAGCCGCTATGACCGTCGCCGATGTTGATGGCGTGACGATTGCTGGCCTGTTGTTTGATGCAGGCCTGATTAACTCGCCAGTTTTGTTGGAAGTTGGGCCAAATGGCAGTAATGCTAGCCACGCTGATAATCCAATTGTGCTGCATGATGTGATTTTTCGGGTTGGTGGGGCTGCTGCGGGCAAAGCCTCAACTAGCTTCCGCATCAATAGCCACGATACAATTGTTGATCATACCTGGGTTTGGCGGGCCGACCACGGCGATGGCGTGGCCTGGAATAGCAATACTGGCGCGAATGGGGTGATCGTCAATGGCAACAACGTGACGATCTATGGTCTCTTTGTCGAGCACTATCAACAATATCAGGTGCTTTGGCAGGGCAATGGTGGTCGGGTCTACTTCTATCAATCGGAAATTCCCTACGATCCGCCAACCCAAGATAGCTGGCGCAGTGCAGCGGGAGTCAACGGTTGGGCATCCTACAAAGTTGCCGATAACGTGACCAGTCACGAAGCTTGGGGCTTGGGCATTTACAGCGTTTTCACTAACCCTAACATCTGGCTAACTCGCGCCATCGAAGCGCCAAACAACCCCAATGTGCGATTCCACAATATGATTTCGGTGGCAATTGGGGCTAATGGTGGAATTAGCAATGTGATTAATAATACTGGTGGCTCAACTCAGCCAAATGTCACCTACACTCCCAAAGTAACCAATTATCCTAATTAATTGATGTTTGACGAGGCGATTAAACTCGAAACGAGCGATCTTTCAACTATTACTGGTTGAAAGATCGCTCGTTTTATCAAGTAATTCGGCTGCGCTGGGGGCAAATTTGCCAGCTTGCGGCGAGTTGGCTGCTTGATCGCCCGCTTGGCTGCGGTTGATCAACGCATCGGCGGCACTAATTTGGCTTTTGTCGCCGATCAAGCCTAGCAAATCGCCAGGCGCGAGGGTTAATTGTGATTCAGGATTGCTAATCAGTTGCTGATCGCGAATCACGGCGATAACTGAAGCACCAGTTTGGGCACGAATATTGAGTGCTGCCAAACTCTGGCCAATCATGGTACTGCTGGCGGCAATGCTGCGCCAAGCAATCTCAAAGCCGCGCACACTTTGGATCAACTGCTCAAGGATCAGATGCTCAGTCGGCGTAATATTGGTATGATATTGATCGCGCCGAACTGCATCGGTATAGCCTTGAACTTGGGTGGCGGCATAGCCCAAGTGCAACAAGGTATGTCGAATAATTTCTAGTCCACCCTCTAACTCTGGGTGAATCACATCTTGCGCCCCCAAATCGGCCAGCCGTTGTACCCCTGAAGTGGTTGCTGCCCGCGCAATAATTGGCAAATTTGGGGCGATATCCCGCGCGGCAGCGACCACCAACTCACTAGCCGCCTCGTTGGGCAAGGTCACCACCAAGGCTTTAGCTTGCTCAAGCTTGGCGTGAGTCAGCACATCGGAGTTGGCAGCATCGCCGATCAAGGTTGGAATATGCTTGGTTATAAAATCGTCGGCGCGATGATTGTCGGCTTCGACCACCAAAAAGGGAATTTGCAGCCGATTTAAGACCGTACCAATATGCTCACCAACTCGCCCATAGCCGACGACGACCACATGCTCAGCTTGGGGCAATTGGGTTGGTTGCGGCTCAGTCGTAGCGTGGCGCTCAAAACGTGCCCATAATTTTGGATAACGCTTGAGCCATGTTTCGACATGGGGAATCGACCAAAACATGACCGGATTGAGCATAATCGAGAACATTGCTCCGGCCAACACCAGCGAATATTGATCTTGAGTCAATACGCCTAAGCCAACTCCAGCCTGCCCAACGATAAACGAGAATTCACCAATTTGGCTCAAACCAGCGGCCACCACAATCATCGTGCGACCAGTTGAAGGCAGAATCAAGCCCAAAAAGAGCGTGAAAATTGCCTTACCAACCACGATCAACGCGGTTAATGCCACAACTTGTCCAATGTGATCCCACAGGTATTGTGGGTTGACCAACATGCCTACCGAAACGAAAAAGATCACCGCAAAGATTTCGCGGAAGGGCAAGACTTCATCGCCAACTTGATGGCTAATCTCCGATTCGCCCAACACTACGCCAGCCAAAAACGCGCCCAGTGCTAGCGAAACCCCAAAGGCAGCGGTGGCGGCAAAGGCTGTGCCAAGCGCCACGGCTACGGCTGCTAAAATAAACAGCTCGCGTGAGCGTGAATGAGCAATCGAGGTCAGCAGCCATGGCAAGAAACGCCCACCAACAAACAGAATAATCAAGACAAAGGCGGTGGTTTTGAGCAAGGCCAAGCCGCCAGTAACCCACGGATTACCACCCTCGTTGCCGAACAAGGCTGGCAACAACACCAAAATTAGCACGGTGGCTAAATCTTCCAACACCAACCAGCCAACCGCAGTTTGGCCAGCGGGCGTATTGAGTTGGCCTGCATCTATCAAGCCACGCAGCAACACCACCGTACTGGCGATCGAAATTGCCAAGCCGACGACCAAACCAGCGGCGGTAGTCCAGCCCCACAAACGGGTCAGCCCAAAGCCCAAGCCTGTCGCCAAGAGCATTTGGAGGGCTGCCCCTGGAATCGCCACTTTGCGCACCGACCATAAATCCTTGAGCGAGAAGTGTAAACCAACCCCAAACATAAGGAAGATCACGCCAATTTCTGCAAGCTGGCTAATATCGCCAATATCGCCGACGAAGCCAGGCGTAAATGGCCCGATTAGCATTCCCGCTAAAAGATAGCCGACAATTGTGGGTAAACCTAAGCGGCGAGCCAGCAAACCGCCAGCAAATGCCACGACCAACGCGACCGAAATATTGGTGATCAACGATATATCATGGGGCATCGGCACCTCCTGAATGAGTTGTTGTGGTTAAGAATGTTAGAATAGGCGCTAATTTGGCCAATGTGTCGCCACAGCCGAAGCTGCTGATCAGACTAGCGCTGCTTGATGAATCTGTTTCTATCAGTAGAATAAGGAGCTTTATGGTCGCTGTCAAATTCAATCTGCTTGAAAATATTTTTCTGTTATTATAGCTTTATGCCGAAAAATAGAGCCTGTATTCATGAAGATTATCAAGTAACTTGAAGAATAAGGAAAGCTTATGCAGCGGCATCATATTGATCGACTCGTCGAAGATTTATTCACACTCGCGCCCCAACTCCATCGTTTGGTTGATCTTGAGGTGCGGCGGCAACTCGATGGTGTTACCAGCGCTGCCCAATTGCGCATGTTGAACGAACTTCAGCATGGCCCTCAATCGCTGAGTAGTTTGGCTCGCCAACAGCATGTTAGCCCGCAAGCGATCAGCGAACTGCTGCCAGCGCTAGTTGAGCGCGGTTGGATCGAGCGGATTCCCCACCCCCAAGATCGGCGACAACAGCTTTTACAATTAACTAACGCAGGCTTGGATGCGGTGCGTCAAGCCCAAACCCAAGCCCACAAACAGCTGACTGCCCATGTTGCTGGCCTGAGTGAGGTTGAATTGAGCATCGTCGCGGCGGCCTTACCTGCCTTGCAACGCTTGCTCGATTTGGCCAAACGCGCCGATGAGGGGTCTTAGAGGATTCGAGGGGGTAGGATTCAGGGACTAGGGATCAGAAGCTTAGATCTTAACGCAGAGGATGCGAGAGGTTAGGGAACAGGGACTAGGGATCAGGGTGTAAGCCAAACAGCGTGAAACGAGACCCCTTCGTGCTTTTTGTGCCCTTCGTGGATCAAATTCGTGCAATTCGTGGCTAAAAATAACATGGATCAAGAACTGATTGACAATCGATCCACTTAATTCTATACTCATAGCGAAATGAATGAATGTTCATTCATTTTCATAGGAACCCGTATGGCAACCCAAAACCCTGAAGCATCGCTCAACCAACGCCGCCGAA
The DNA here is from genome assembly GCF_039545135.1 of Herpetosiphon gulosus. Taxonomy (NCBI): domain Bacteria; kingdom Bacillati; phylum Chloroflexota; class Chloroflexia; order Herpetosiphonales; family Herpetosiphonaceae; genus Herpetosiphon; species Herpetosiphon gulosus. The sequence continues at coordinate 47,096 of NZ_BAABRU010000016.1, forward strand.
GCCAAATTCTTGATGCTGCTGCCCAAGTGTTTGCCCAGCAAGGCTTTCATCAAACTACCATTCGTCAAGTTGCCAAGGCCGCAGGCATCGCCGATGGCACAATTTATCTTTATTTTGCCAGCAAACACGAGTTACTGCTAGGGATTTTGGAGCGTTTGAACGATCGCGAACAACGCGAAATTGATTTTACCCAAGCCCTCGATAGTCGGCCCAGTGGTTTTATTGCCAGCTATTTCGAAGAACGGGTGGGGCGACTGATGGAGCAGATGACTGATTTGCAGGCAGCCCTACCAGCGGTGCTAAGCGATAGAAGTCTGCGCGAACGTTATTTTCGCGAAATTTTTGGCCCAACTTTTGAGCTTGCCAATCCAGTTGTCCAGTTATGGATTGATCAGGGGATTTTGCGGCCAGCCCAAGCTGAATTATTGACCCGCTCGTTGGCAAGCAGCATTCTTGGTTTGGTGGTCTTGCGCATGTTGGGCGATGAGGTTGCCATCAATCAATGGCCTGAATTAGCCCGTACCACCATCAATTTGGTGTTGTATGGCATTCTCCAGGAGCCACCACATGAGTAGTTTATCGCGTGAAACAAAGCTCACCCAACCAGTCTTGAATTTGACTGATCGCCAGTTTAAGGCTGATCCGTTCAGCATCTATGCTCAGTTACGCCGTGATAATCCAGTTGCCAAGGCCAAACTTGGCTCGATGCCAACTTGGATTGTTACTCGCTACGATGATGTCGTTGAAATTCTGAAAAACGATCGGGTTTTTGTCAAAAACTATAAGAATGCCCAATCGTTGGAGCAACAACGCAAACGTCCTTGGATGCCTGAATCGTTGCGGGCGCTCGAAAGCAACATGCTCGATCAAGATAACCCCGACCATCTGCGCTTACGTTCGCTGGTGCATAAAGCGTTTACCCCGCAACGCATGGAAGAAATGCGGCCACGCATTCAGGCGATTGCTGAATCGTTATTAATTAGCACCCAACAGCGTCGCCGTGGCGATTTAATTGCCGATTTTGCCTTGCCCCTGCCATTAACCGTAATTGTCGAATTGCTCGGCATTCCAACTGAGGATCGCCAAAAATTCCATCGTTGGGCCAAATATGTCTTGAACAGCCCAACCATGCTCAATATAATGTTAGCAATTCCCGCGATTATGGCCCAGATGAAATATCTCAAACAACTGTTTGCCAAACGTCGTAGCAACCCCCAAGACGATTTGCTAACAGCATTGGTGCAAGCCGAAGCCGATGGCGATCGGTTTAGTGAAGCTGAATTAGTGGCCATGGTCTTTTTACTGATGCTAGCAGGCCATGAAACTACGGTCAATCTGATTTCGTCGGGAACCTTAGCGTTATTGCAGCATCCTGAGCAGTTGACCTTGTTGCGGCGTTCGCCAGAACTAATCAAATCGGCAGTCGAGGAATTGGTGCGTTTTACCGCGCCAGTTGAAACCGCGACCGAGCGTTACGCTGCTGAAGATGTGATGATTGCTGACACCAAAATTGCCAAGGGCGAAATGGTGTTGGTTGCGCTGGCCTCAGCCAATCGTGATCAACGCCAATTTACTAACCCTGATCAACTAGACATAACCCGCGAAAAGAATCGCCATGTTGGCTTTGGTTTGGGTATTCACTACTGCTTGGGTGCGCCTTTAGCCCGCATGGAAGCGCAAATTGGCCTGCAATTATTGACTAATCTGCGTCCAAACTTGCGCCTTGCCGTGCCCGCTGAGCAATTGCGCTGGCGCTCGACCGCAGTGGTGCGCGGCTTGGCCGCCCTGCCCGTGGAGTGGTAAGCCCTTATCACACCAATCAACAGACTCAAACCGCGGGACACATCAGAATGGAAACCCAAGTCTGATTACCTGGTATTTGCAGAATACGATCCCATACAAGCTGTTCGGCGGCAGGATCTTCATTCCATCCCCGCAAGATGGTCGGGAAAAATCCGTCGAGCTTTGGATTTTGACAGTGTTGCGCCATAATCTGATCAATCGGCAGCCCGTCGATCATTAACATCCAATGTGGTGCTCGTGCATAACGGGTCTGATAGAAGGATGTTGAAATCTGATTCATAACATCTCTGATAATCGCTAAGGATTGTCGGATGACCTAAATTCGGATAATCATTGTAGCAGGTCCACACAAGCTGAGTGAAATCGTTCAGCCAAGTGCTTGGCAGCGGCCAAAGTGCTTCTTCTGTAACCTGAGTGTGCATTATTTTATCTAGGCTTGTAGAAAGGACGTGACGAGCTGGGCTACGAGCGGTGTTGCGAGCAGCGTATGGTGGGTCGTGCCCGGCACAATTGCCAGCTGGCCAGCGGGGCGACCAGAGCCATCCATTCCGCCATCACGCATGCCACCACCCAGCTGGCGATAGAACGCCACGATCCCTTCGGGTCGCCAGCAGTCGGCATCGGCAAAGACCAGCATCACGGGCAGCTTCAACGTTGCCACTGCGTCCGCCCAGTCATAGTCATGCGCCAGCATCTCGCCCAGCTTGGCAAAGAGCTGCGCCCAATCGACATCGGGATAGCGTTGGGCAAGCGGCGATTGCTGCACGGCGGCAGCAACATGCGGCGCATTGGCAGTCATCCCATCAAAGCCAGCAATCACCTCTGGGTAGGCATCAGCACGGCGCATCGGCGTTGAGACCAGCACGACTCGGCGCACCAGCGCAGGATGACGGATGGCCAGCTGCAATGCCACGGCACCACCCATCGAATAACCCATAACATCGGCTTGCGGTAGCTTCAAGAATTCTAGTAGTGCCGCCATATCGTCTGCCAGAAACTCGCGGCGTAGCGGTCGGTCAATATCGAGCGTGTAGCCGTGGCCCTGCAAATGCACCGCGATCACTTGGTGTGTCGTTGCGAGTTCCGTCAATGTTGGACCAAAGGTAGCGCTGGGGTTGACACCGCCGTGCAGCAGTAACAGTGGTGTGCCGCTACCATGAATCTCATAGTAGAGTCGCAGTCCGTTGAGTTCGGCGTAGTGTCCTTGCGCCGTATTGTGATGAGCCATGGATCACCTTTCTTCTACGCATACAGAGCCATAGAGTGTGGCTTTAGGTCGGGCAATCAGTCCACAATTCTTGGACATGGGTTGGACGACTTGTACGGTGCAGCGCCGAGATGCGCCATTTGTGCGGTCTCGAAATACACATTGGGCTGATCGGTTCATCGTCGCGGCAACGACCATTGCCAAAGACGGCTAGATACACCCAATTGAGCGCATCTGAACGCGCCTATCCTCATGATTCCTCATGCAATCAGTAGTTCCTCGTTGGGATATATTATAGTACATATGTTCATAATTAAGGCCGCGATTGTCGCTAAGAGTAGCATGGGTCGATTGTGCAAAAAAGTAGTCTTATGGCCAGGATGCTCACGGTCGCACTGCCCAATCAATGAGCATAAACGTTTCTACGGCGCTGGGAGCCAATAAACCCTCGCAGGCATTGCTTGAAGCTTGCTATAATTGAGCCATTGGCTTGGTTATGAGGTGAGCGATGCAAGCGATCGATCTTGATGTGCTAATTGTGGGCGCTGGTTTGTCGGGCATTAGTGCAGCCTATTATCTGCAAACCCGCTGCCCACACAAACGCTATACGATTCTCGAAGGGCGCAAGGCGATTGGCGGTACATGGGATTTGTTTCGTTACCCCGGCATTCGTTCGGATTCGGATATGTACACGCTGGGCTATGCTTTTCGCCCGTGGCATAGTTCGCAGGCAATCGCCGATGGTGCGTCAATTTTGCAGTATATTCGCGAAACGGCCCAAATCTATGGCATCGATCAACAAATTAACTTTGAACATATGGTGCGCCGGATCAGGTGGTCGTCGGAGCAGGCGCTCTGGACGGTGGAGGTTGAGCGCTTGGCTGCGGGCGATTGGGTTCAATATCGCTGTAATTTTTTGTATATGTGCGGCGGTTATTACGATTACACCCAAGGCTACACGCCTGAATGGCCGAGCTTGAGCCAATTTGAAGGGCGAGTGGTGCATCCCCAAGCTTGGCCGCAAAATCTCGATTATCGCGATCAGCGGGTGGTGGTGATTGGTAGCGGCGCGACGGCAATTACCTTGGTTCCGGCCATGGCCGCACAAGCACAGCATGTGACAATGTTGCAACGTTCACCAACCTATGTCGTGGCCCAACCTGCCAGTGATGCCCGCGCCGAGCAGTTGCGGCGTTGGTTGCCTGCCAAATTGGCCTTTCACGTGATCCGCTGGCGAGCGATTATCCAAGGCATAGTTTATTATGTGTTGATGCGAACATTGCCGAAAGTTGCCAAACGCGCCTTGATTAACATGGCCCAGCAAGCACTTGGCGATAGCTATGATGCCAAAATTCACTTCAGCCCAAACTATAACCCGTGGGATCAACGGCTCTGTTTAGCGCCCGATGGCGATTTTTTCAAGGCGCTTAAATCGGGTCAAGCCAGCGTCGTGACAGACCAGATTGAGCAGTTCACCGCCACAGGTATTCAACTGCAATCGGGCCAGCATGTAGCAGCTGATCTAATTGTCACGGCAACTGGTTTGAATTTGCGCTTGCTCAGTGGCATTGAAATCGTCGTTGATGGCCGCAAAGTTGAATTAGGCACAAGCTTGAATTACAAAGGTATGATGCTCAGCGATGTGCCCAATTTGGCCCTGGCGTTTGGCTATACCAACGCTTCGTGGACGCTCAAATGCGAATTAACCTCAATGTATGTCTGCCGCTTGCTGAATTATATGGATCGCCATGGCTATACCAGTTGTATGCCCAAGAATTTTAACCCCACGATGGCGACTGAGCCAGCTCTTAGTTTTACCTCAAGCTATGTCCAACGGGTGATCAAGCATTTGCCCCGCCAAGGTCGCCAACGCCCATGGCGGCTCTACCAAAACTACCTACTCGATTTGCTGATGTTGCGGCTTGGTTCGCTCGATGATGGCAATATGGAGTTTTTTCGCGCTTGGCCTAGCCAACGCCAAGTTGAGTAAACTTACTCACTCGTTTGTAGGGCTGTGCGATAGGCATTCAAGGCTCGTTCGCGGGCCAAGCCATGATCGACAATTGGCGCAGGATAATCACGCCCAATCACACAGCCAAGATGTGCTTGCAAAGCTGGCGGCATCGTCCATGGCTCGTGAATATAGCGATCGGGCACGTTGGCCAATTCGGGCACAAATCGCCGAATATACTGGCCGTGCGGATCGTGCTTTTTGCTCTGGGCAATCGGGTTGAAAATGCGAAAATAGGGTTGAGCTGATGGCCCGCTTGAGCCTGCTGCCCACTGCCAACCGCCGTTATTGGCAGTAATGTCTGCATCACAGAGCTTTCGCATAAAATAGCGCTCTCCCCAACGCCAATCGATCAGCAAGTCTTTGATCAAAAAAGAGGCACTGATCATGCGTACTCGATTATGCATCCATGCCATTTGGTTGAGCTGGCGCTGGCCTGCATCAACAATCGGATAGCCGGTTTGACCTTGTTGCCACGCCGCAAATTCAGTAGGATCGTTACGCCATTCAATCTGATCGTAGCGTGGATCGAGCGAGCCGTTGAGCATATGCGGGTTGTGATAGATCAATTGGGTGTAGTAATCGCGCCAAGCCAATTCCTTGATCCAAGTATCGACTCCTTGACGTTGCTCGGCAGTTAATGGCTCGGTCAACAGATCGACAGCCTGTTTCAAGCATTGGCGAATCGAAATCGTGCCCATGCGCAAATCAACTGAAAGCTGTGAGGTTCCGGCTTCAGCAGGCACTTCGCGGGCCTCGGCATACTTGAGCACCGAAAGCTCCCGCCGCCGATCAAAAAACTGGGCCAAGCGTTGTTGGGCAAGTGCTTCGCCAACCTGCGGAATCGTTTGCTGCAAATCGAAGCCCAAATCAGCCAAAGCTGGAATTGGCAAACTCGCCAAATCGCTTGGCGGGGCCACAAGCTTGCTTGGGGCAGGCACAAGTTGCTCAGCTTGGTGATAGGCTAATTCGCTCCAGCGCTTGACATATGATCCATAGACCAAATAGGGCTTTTGCTCGGTTTTGGTTTTTAGCCCCTCTGGCTCGACTAAAACGCTATCGTGAAACGAATGGGCTTGCAAGCCTTGTTCACGCAACCACTGCTTCACCGCCGTATCGCGTTTGATCGCATAGGGCAAATAATCGCGATTCCAATACACACCGCTGGCGTGGGTTTCGCTAACGAGCCGTTGCAATTCGGCTAGTGGCTGGCCATGGCGCACAATCAAACGGCTACCGAGTTGCTGTAAATCGTGATTGAGTGCTTCGAGCATGGCGAGGGTCACGGCGGTTAGGGCTGCTCCAACATAGCCATCGTGCAGTATCGCATCATCCAAAATAAAAACTGGAATAACTGCCCCAGCGCTAGCTTCGGCTGCGGCATACAAGGCGCGATGATCGGTTAAGCGTAAATCGCGACGGAACCAACAAATCACAGGCATAAAAAAACTCCCCAGATGTACGCAGCATACTACGTACATCTGGGGAGATGGATGGTTTAATTTTTGGTAGCTACAGGCAGATAAACACTGTAGTTCTCAGGGGTTGGGGTAGTGCTTGCCGTCGGTGTCACACTGACGGTTGGGCTTGCCGTTGGTGTCGCCGTTGCGGTTTGGGTTGGCGTTGATGTTTGAGTTGGCGTTGATGTTGGCGTGCGAGTTGGGGTATTGGTTGGGGTATTGGTTGGCGTAACTGGGGTTGGCGTGATGTTAACCCCGTTGATTGTAAAGTTGGCATTGGAAATATCAAAGAAGATATTGTTGGCACAACGCACTTTGATCCGCGCCGCCGCAGCATTAACATTTGGCGCAACAACAGTTTCATCGCCATCGTTGGGGGTATTGCTGACCAAGGCTTCAAAGCTATTGCCGCCATCTTTTGAGAGCAAAATATCAACATTGGCACAGCTAATTGGGGCGGCGGTGGTGTTGGCCACATTCCACGTGACCGACTCGTTTGCACCGCCTGTCCAAGCGATCTCCGTATTGGGTGCAGTTACCAAGAATGGTCCAGCAGTGTTGTTGACAGTCAACACAGCCGTATCCAAGCCATAACCACCAGCCCCAGCGTGGTTATCGCGCACGGTCAAGCGGAAGGTCAGGGTACGGTTGGTGGTTGGCAACGATTCGCCAATTGTGCTGGTGTTGTTCAAAATATCGCTCAACTTGGGCAAGGTACGCACATTGCTAGCAGTTGAATTGAAGCTGCGGAAGATGGGACGTGTACCATTATCGGTATTGGGTGGTGAAGCTGCGCCCAAATCGTATTGTTCCCAATCGTAGGTCAAACTATTGTCTTCAGCATCGTTGGCGCTAGCAGTCAATTCGAATGGCGTATTGGCTGGGATGGTGTAATCGCTGCCGGCATTGGCGACTGGTGGGGTATTGCCGGTGGCTTGGGTTGTACCACAGGTTGCGCCGCCGCCAGTTGTGATGAAGGCTGAAATTTCTTCTAAACTCTTGACGTGGAAGTCGAAGTCGCTGTTTGGTTGCAAGTTTTCCGAGCCACAAATCCCGGCGTAAGCCATAATTGTTGAGCCACTGCCTGGCTCGTAGGCAGCGCTACTGGAGCGATTACTGCCGCCACAACTGCCAGTTGTGCCGTTGAAGGTGTGAAGGCCACCAAATTGGTGACCAATTTCGTGAGCCACATAATCGACATCGAAGGCATCGCCGACTGGTGAGCTTGAGCCGGTTACCCCACGCGCTTTGCTGCCTGATGAACAGACTGATTGTAAGGTAGCGACCCCACCACCGCCAGTGCTAAATACGTGGCCAATATCGTAGTTGGCCCCGCCAATCACGTTGGTCAAGTTGGTTTGGTTTTGGCCAAGCATGGTGCCGCCACTATTGTTGGTGTAGGGGTCGGTGCTGCCATTGGTGTAGACGATTAGATCGTTGTTGGCGATCAATTGCATGCGCACTGAGAGATCGCGTTCGTAGATGCCATTGACCCGATTCATGCTGGTGACGATGGCTGCCATTGCGCTGCTGACCGTGCCACCATGGAAGGTGGTGTATTCGCCAGTAGCGGCCATAGCCAAGCGATAGGTGCGCAAAGTTTCGCCAATTGAGTAGCGTTCAGGGATGACCGATGATAGATTCCCCAATGGATTTAGCTCATAATCGTTGCCTGTGCGTTCAGCCAACTTGCTGGGGTCGGCCACAAAATTGCGAGCATCGTAGACAATATAGTTGGTAGTGTCGTTGCGGCTGTAGGGATCGATAAAAATCCGGCCTGATTCGCTCAAGATCATGCCATGAAAGCCACGTGGCGTAATATCAAGCCGAGCGCTGGTTGAAGGTTGATCAACTGATTGGGCCAAGAAGGTGCGAATTTCGGGAAACTTGGCGGCCAATTCAGGAGCCATAATTGGCGATTCGACGACGCGAAATTTGCCAAATTGACCATCTGGCAGCGGCAAATCCAAAATGAAGCCAGATTGTTGCACTTTGGTTTGCGCTTCTTGAGGTACTTGACGTAAGTGTTGTTGCAATAAATCGAGATCTAAGGCGACCGTGAGGTACACTACTGGAATGATTTCGCGTGAGCCTTTTTGTTGAATGTCCTGTTGATCAACATTCTGCCAAAGCCCATCCGATGAGCTGACACTGGGGCTGACCATAGCAGTTGCAGTGATCACACTAAGCAGCGCAATGATCATAACTGCAACGATGATCATCCATGAACGACCAAGACGCATAGGTATTCCTTTCCACAAAACAGCATGGCCCATTATACAATTAATTAATAGGTATTAACGCAAGCTGCGGCGCGGTGCTATAGGTTAAATGATAAAACCATCCACGACGGATGGTTCAGCGTGTTAGATTCAGTTATTGCTGTTGCTGATTTTGCTCTTGCCATTCAGCATATGAAGTTGGGTTTTGTTTAGGTTTGCGGCTCGCGATCACCGCGAGTTGTTTAACCTGAGCGATTTCAGTTTCAATATCGCTAGAAATTGGCTGCTCATTACGCAATCGTTGGCGTTGTTCGGCTTCAAGCAGTTCAATATAACGCTTTCGATACAAGCTGGCTGCGTTTGCTGAACTTGGATCTTGAGGATTTTTACGCGCCTGATGTAAAACTTGTTGGTAGCGTTGTTTGGCCGCTTGTTTGGCTTCTTCCTTTTTTGATAGATAGGCTAATTGGCTTGCGATGATCAGGCCAATAATTGCCAGCATGATGCCCAAAAAAGCTGTCTCCATAAACATTCTCCCGTATGATTTAGATTTGGTATGATATTGTTGGCTCAACGTTATAAGTTATACCCCATCAAAGGCTGGATGATATGAAATTGTACCATCTAAATCTACTAATGTCCCAACAACTAATTCCATTGCCATAAAAACCTCGGCAGGCACCGGGTAGTGGCAGCGCAAATGCCAGCTAGCGGCAGGCCGAAAGCCAAATCGTTGGTAATACGCTGGATCACCCAAGACAACTAAGGCCTGAATTGCCGCCTGACGACAAGCTTCAAGCCCAGCCTTGACCAAGGCCGCACCGATACCTGTACGTTGGTGGCTTGGTAACACCGCCAATGGCCCCAAGCCCCAAATCTTGATGCGGCTTGGCGCTTGATCATACTGCACCGGGCTGAACAGAATATGCCCAACAATCTGAGCATCTAATTCTGCAACTAACGAAATTGTGGTGCTTGCTTGACGTAATGTATTGACTGAATCTGCTTCATCAATCCGCCCAAACGCTGCTTGATTGATGCTGGTAATGGCGGCCAAATCGGCGTTGGTTTCAGGTCGAATCTGAATCATCATGCTCCTAAAATGCCAAGAGCTACCATCTTGCAGGTAGCTCTCGGTATTGTATTGATTGAACTTACAGGCCAGCTTCAGCGCGAAGCAATTCGGCTTTGTCGGTGCGTTCCCATGGCAAATCGACATCGCTGCGGCCAAAGTGACCGTAGGCAGCGGTTTGGCGATAGATTGGGCGGCGCAGATCGAGATCACGGATGATCGCACCTGGGCGCAGATCAAAGTGCTTGTTGATCAATTCCAACAATTTTTCGTCGCTGACTTTGGCGGTGCCAAAGGTTTCAAACGAGATTGAAAGTGGCTTTGAAACGCCGATTGCATAACTGACTTGCAATTCAAAGCGTTCGGCTAAGCCAGCAGCCACAATGTTTTTGGCAACATAGCGAGCAGCATAGGCAGCTGAGCGGTCAACCTTGGTTGAATCTTTGCCTGAGAATGCGCCGCCACCGTGGCGAGCAACCCCGCCGTAGGTATCAACGATGATCTTGCGGCCAGTCAAGCCTGAATCGCCCATTGGGCCGCCAGTAACGAAGCGCCCAGTTGGGTTGATGAAAATCTTGGTGTTTTCGTCAAGCATGCCTTCAGGAATCACAGGCTTGATCACTAATTCGATCACATCCTTGTGAATCCGCTCGTTATCGACGTTGGGATCATGTTGGGTTGAGATCAACACGGTATCGACGCGCACAGGCTTGCCGTGGCTATATTCGACGGTTACTTGGCTCTTGCCGTCGGGGCGCAAGTAGCCGACTTCGCCAGTTTTGCGCACTTTGGCCAAGCGACGGGTCAATTGGTGAGCTAACGAAATCGTCAAAGGCATAAATTCATCGGTTTCGTTACAAGCAAACCCGAAAACCATACCTTGATCGCCAGCGCCAACTTTTTCAATTTCAGCTTCGCGGCTGGCTTGATCATCGCGTACTTCCAAGGCCACGTCAACGCCTTGAGCAATGTCAGGCGATTGGCCGTGCAAGGCGACGATAATCCCACAGGTTTCGGCATCGAAGCCAAACTTGCCACGGGTGTAGCCGATATCGCTGACGACTTTGCGTACAATATCTTGGACTTCAACATAGCCCTTGGTGGTAACTTCGCCAAGCACCACGATCAAGCCGGTGGTGGTAGCGGTTTCGCAAGCCACCCGCGACATGGGGTCTTGGGCCAACAATTCATCCAAGATCGCATCGGAAACTTGGTCACAAATTTTATCGGGGTGTCCTTCAGTCACCGATTCTGAGGTGAAGAAGAACTGTGGAGCACGCATAAACGTAGTTGCATCCATTGAGTTTTATCTCCTAAATCTATGGTTAACCAATCTTGAAATTCCACACTCATTGGGTTCTCTGAGGATTGGTTTGGTTGCTAATGCTTGGATTCCCTCACCCCAGCCCCTCGCCGACTGCGGCGGTAGAGGGGTATTTGTTTCCCCCTCGCCTCGCGTGCAGGAGAGGGGGCTAGGGGGTGAGGGAATATTGCTAATACTGAAGCCGAAGGCGGATTAATGCACTTCGGCCTCAGTCACGTTAGCATAAGATCGTTGAACTAGCCTGAACCAGCCTCAAACGATCGATCAGACTAGGTGCCTTCTTCCCATGAGTTGAGGTAGGTTACTTGAGCTTCGGTCAAGATATCGATGCTGATACCCATTGCTGCAAGCTTCAAGCGAGCAATTTCTTGGTCAACTTCGACTGGCAAGGCGTACACTTTGTTTTCCAACTTGCCTTTGTTGGTCAAGAGGTATTCGCTGGCCAAAGCTTGGTTGGCGAATGATTGATCCATCACGGCGCTTGGGTGACCTTCAGCCGAAGCCAAGTTGATCAAGCGGCCTTCGCCCAACAAGTTGATGCGGCGGCCATCAGCCATGACATATTGATCGATGAATTCGCGTGGTTGTTTCTTTTCAACTGCCATTTTTTCCAAGGCTGGAATATCGATTTCAACGTTGAAGTGGCCTGAGTTACAAACAATCGCGCCATCTTTCATTGCATCGAAATCTTCAGCATCGAGTACGTGAATATCGCCAGTGGCGGTGATGAAGATATCGCCAATGCGAGCAGCTTCAACCATTGGCATCACGCGGAAGCCGTCCATTGCAGCTTCGAGCGCCTTGATTGAATCGATTTCGGTGACGATGATGTTGGCACCTAGACCGTGGGCACGCATTGCGATCCCTTTTGAACACCAGCCGTAACCGGCTACAACCACGGTTTTACCAGCGATCAACACATTGGTTGCGCGGATGATCCCGTCGAGGGTTGATTGGCCAGTGCCATAGCGGTTGTCGAACAAGTGCTTGGTTTGGCTGTCGTTAACTGCAATCACTGGGAATTCGAGCACGCCTTGGTTGGCCATCGCGCGAAGCCGAATCACACCGGTGGTGGTTTCTTCGGTTGAGCCAAGCAAGTTTGGCAACAATTCGCGGCGATCTTTCAACACGGCGCTCACGAGGTCAGCACCATCGTCCATGGTGATGTGAGGAGCATGGTCGAGGGCAGCTTTCAAGTGATTGTAATAGGTTGCGTTATCTTCGCCCTTGATGGCATAGACGGGGATTTCGTCGTATTGCACCAGTGCTGCAGCAACATCATCTTGGGTTGAAAGTGGGTTTGAGGCTGCCAACACAATATCAGCGCCACCAGCTTGGAGTGTGCGCATCAAGTTTGCGGTTTCAGCGGTAACGTGCAAACAGGCCGACATTTTGAGGCCTTCGAGTGGACGTTCTTTGGCGAACCGCTCGCGCAATTGGCGCAACACTGGCATTTCTTGCTCGGCCCAGGCGATGCGGCGCATGCCTTCGTCGGCCAGCTTAATATCCTTAATATCGAAATCCTTAGCCACGAAAAACTCCTTAATAAAAGTATGAAGGCAGAGGGATGAAGGATGAACCGCACCCCTGAATACCTGAATCGTAAGCTACCGAAGCAGCATTACTGACATGACCATGGTTGAACTTAGCCAAATAATTCAGCTAAGAGTGGTTCGGCTCCAAAGTTTTCTTCATAGCGTGCCATGAATTCAGCTTTGGTGTGGCGATGTTCTTGCGTGCCGTGATGCTCGATGGCATAGCAAGCCGTCAAGCTGGCGATCCGACCGGTAACTGGCATGGGCAAGCCTGCCAAGTAACCTCGCACAAATCCGGCGCGGAATGCATCGCCTGCTCCAGTCGGGTCGGCCACAATTGTGGGCTTGGCCGCTGGAATCTCATAAACTTGGCCATTTTGGTAGATTGTAGCACCTTCGCCGCCTTTGGTAACAACCGTTAGGCCAACGACTTGATGCAATTCTTCCTCGGTGCAGCCAATTTTTTCTGCCATCATGGCAAATTCATAATCGTTGCCGATCAAGGCTGCGGCGCTGCGACAGCCTGCCAGCAATTCTGGGCCGTTCATGCGGGGTGCTTGCATGCTTGGGTCATACAAGTAGGGAATATTGTTGGTTTGGCATTCGATCACCAGTTGCGCCATGGCAGCCGGGTCGTTTGGAGCGATAATCACGAAATCGGGGCGATGCCCGTCGAGTGGCAAGCGTTGGCGATGCGCTTGAGCCATCGCACCAGGGTAGAAGGCGGTAATTTGGTTATCGGAAAGGTCGGTGTTGATAAAGCACGAAGCCGTAAAATCACCTTCGATCACTTTGATCAAGCCAGTATCGACCCCAGCGTTTTCGAGCCAAGTGCGATATTCGCTGAAATCTTCGCCAACTGTGCCCATAACCGTGGGGCGTTCGCCAAGCAAAGCCAAGTTATAGGCAATATTTGGCCCAGTGCCGCCACGCATGCGCTTCATTGATTCTACCAAGAAGCTCACGCTCAACACGTGAACTTTATCGGCCAAAATATGATCTTTGAATTGCCCAGGAAACACCATGATGTAATCGTAGGCAATTGATCCAGCTACAACAATCCGCACGAACAAACTCCTATATGAGAACGATACCGCTGCTATGCTACGTGGATAGCAGCGCTCACTGCAATTTATAGTGCGTCCGAATGACGCGGCTAACCTCGGCCAACAGGCCAAGTGCGTGATCGGCATGGTTTGGCTCGTGTTGAGCGAGACCATGTGCGATAGTTAATAACGAGCCATCAAGCATGCGACTGTTGAGTATATCGTGATCGAGTGCTTCACGTAATAATTCAGTCCATTCGTTGATGACATCACTGACCTGAATTTCAGCCAGTTGCGCGGGATCACTGGGCAAACATTCCCAAATAATCGCCCCGCCATTTTCTAAATAATCATTGATGCACTTGCCACAAGCCAGCAAATCTTGGCGTTGTTGTTTGCTACACACCAATACCCGCATGCCGCTATTGATCAACAAGGGCCAATCGACGGCGATACCAGTTGGTGCAATCCCACAAGCAATCGGGCTATGTTGAATTGCTTCAGCCAACAAACCATAGGCTTCAGCTTGGCTAATTGGGCTAAATGGATGCGCTTGGGCATTCCAAAATGGCTCAATCAAACAGACCCAACCTTGGATATCGTGGATGCGCAATTCGCGTGCTAGCCAACCAATCCGTAAGTGTAAATGCTGTGTCAAGACCTCGCGCAAGCGTTGATCGGCCAATAATGGTCGTTCTTGGTCATCGACAAGCGTCAAACCTAAGCTCAACGGCCCATATAAACCAAAACCCAAGGCTTGTGGTAGCAACTGACGATCATTAAGCCATGGCGTATGATCAAGCAATTGTTCAACGCTGTCAACTGCCACATGACCAACCGTATTTTCGAGATAGGCCAATTGATGGGCTTCAAGCTGGCGTTCGAGCTGAGCTAGATCGAAGTGTGGGTCGCTGTTCAAACCAGGAAAACCATGGGTGCTCAAACGCCATAAGGGCTGAGCAACAAAGGTTGGGGCAACCGGATAGCCCTGAGTCCAACGCATTTGGGCTGCCCAGGCACTTGCCTGATTGGTGTAGGGCAGATCAAATGGGGCAATCGCTTGACAGCGAAACTCACTGGCTAGCGTTGGCGGCATTGGCAGCCTCAACCATGGTTTGCAAATGTTCAGCAAAGGGCGGGTAGGCAATGCCTTGTTCGGTAATAATTGCCGTTACCAAGTGGGCTGGAGTCACATCAAAAGCCGGATGCGCCACCTTAATGCCTGCTGCCGCAATTGCCTGTTGCCCAATATGGGTAACTTCTTGGCTTGAACGTTGCTCGATTGGAATTGCCGCACCATTGGCAGTCTGCAAATCAATGGTCGATGTTGGTGCCGCAACATACAATGGAATATTGTGCGCTTTGGCCAACACCGCCAACCCATAGGTGCCAATTTTGTTGGCAACATCGCCGTTAGCCGCAATCCGATCCGAGCCAACAATAATACAATCAACCTGGCCTTGCTGCATAAAATAAGCGGCCATGTTATCGGTAATTAAAGTTAAATCGATGCCTGCCTGTTGCAATTCCCACGCGGTAAGGCGTGCGCCCTGCAAGAATGGTCGGGTTTCATCGACCCAAACATGAATTGGCTGACCATCCTCATGAACTGCGCGAATTGGTGCGAGGGCTGTGCCATAGGCTGCCGTAGCTAAACCACCAGCATTGCAGTGGGTCAGCACATTGCGTGATTGAGCCAACAGCACTTTGCCATGTTGGCCAATTGCGCGACACATTGCCTCGTCTTGGTCGCGAATTGCCTCGGCCTCAGCCAACAACCGCTGGCGTAATTGATCAACCTCAAGTGTTTGATTTGCCTGCGCTACGTCGAGCATGCGCTGTGTGGCCCAAGCTAAATTGATCGCCGTAGGCCGCGCTTCATCAAGCAGCGCTTTGGCTTTGGCTAGTTTTTCGAGCAATTTACTGCTGGTTTGGGCCGTGCTGCGTTGGGCTGCCAAGGCCATGCCATAGGCTGCCGTGATGCCAATTGCTGGAGCGCCTCGCACTTGCATTGAGCGAATTGCTTCAATCACGCTATTTAAATCCTCACAACGCACAATATCCAGCGTGGCTGGCAAGCGACGTTGGTCGATCAAACAGGGAACTTTATCCCACCAAACAGTTTTGAGTACTTCAGCCATTGGTTGCATTACACAAAAAAACCTCTCAGAGAGAGGCCCGCATGCTCAAACTCATCTATCAGGCCGAACCTGCAGGATTTGGCACCTTCCAAAAATGGGGTTGCCGGGCTTCGTCGGGCCAGTCCCTCTGCCCATCTCGATGAGAGATCGCTTATTCACTGATTTTCCACAGTTCGGTTGGCGATTATAGCATAGTCAATTGCTTGTGACAAATGGCTTTTAGCGCGATTTGGGCAGGTTGCCCAAGTTGGCTCAATGGCGATCAAGCCGAAAGATCGTTGCATCGGGGTTAGTTCTTTGACACAAGCGATCGCGCAAAAGTTCGGCGGCGACTACACTATAGGTGATGCCATTGCCGCCATAGCCCAGCGCCACCAAAATTCGTGGCTGATCGGGCAGATTGTCGATGTAGGGCAGGCCATCGCTGGTTTCGCCAAAAGTGCCAGCCCAACGATAATCGATATGCAGCGGAATATGCGGGAAAAATTGATTAAAACGTTTGGTTAATTTGGCGGCTTTGCGTTCAAGCAAGGCATCGCGTTTAGCAGGCAGATCAATCTGATCATCTTCGCCGCCGATGATCGCCCTCCCTTCGCTGGTGGTACGCAGGTAGACATATGGTCGAGCGCTTTCCCAAATCAAACATTGCTCATACCAGCCACTAAAATCGGTTAATGGCTCGCTGGCAAGTGCATAGCTGCTGCGAAATTTTACCAATTTGGGCTTGATATAGTGTTGAGCTTCATAGCCTGCCGCCAAAATCAAGTATTTGGCATGAATTTGACAACCTGTTTCGGTGGTGACCGTCACGCCAGCGCTATCGGCCTGCCATTCTTTGGCCGCAGTTCGATCAAAGATTTGTACGCCACGTTGCGCTGAATGTTTGAAGATCGCATGGGCTAGTTGAAAGGCATCAACCTCACCCGCATTGTAGGAATACAGCGCCGCCGGAGCGGTAAAACTAAACCGTTCACCAATTGCGCCTTTGTCGAGGTAGTCTAAGTTGAAACCATAAGCTTGACGTAAGGCGAATTCTTGGCGCAATTGTTTGACATGCCAACGGCTACTTGCCAAATATAAACTGGTTTTATGTGAAAAATGGTCTGCTACACCAACCTTCTGTGCTAAATCGGCAACCTTATCAATCGCCTCGCGACACAAGTGATAGGCGCGAACTGCCTGTTGCTCGCCAACCAATTTAACCAATTCAGTCAATGGCGTATCGATTTCATATTGCAGCAAGGCGGTGCTAGCGCTGGTGCTGCCCCCAGCAAGCTCGCGTTTTTCCAGCACCACTGTATCGATATTGGCCTCACTGAGGTAGTGGGCGATCAGCGCTCCGCTAATACCGCCGCCAATCACCACAACCTCACATGTCAAATCATTTTGCAAACGAGGGTAGATAGATAACAAGCCATTTTTGACTGCCCAAAACGGATACCCGCTATTTAAATCCATTGTTTGGCTGCTCCTGATATGTGCGCTTTGGGCAGGCTTTGAGCAAGGGTTATGCCGCTAGATAAAGGGTAATCGTGGCTGATTAATCCTGTGCAACCAAAGAATACATCGCCACAATGCGACCAGCTGGATCGCAGGATTGCTCTTGGAAGCCTAAGGATTGATAGAGGTTGCGGGCGGCATGATTATGTTCGCGATAGCTTAACCAGACCTGATCTACATCTCCTAATGCCGCTACCTCAGCTAAAATCGCCTGCATCGCTGCTCGTCCGTAGCCTTGGCCTTGAAAAGCCTGATCGATCATTAATCGCGCAACCCGATATTGGCCAGTGTTTGGGCTAATTCCATAAACCGCCAAGCCAACCAACGTAGAGGATTGATTTATAAGCGCTCGAACTTGCATAGTGGGATAAAATTGCGCCTCGGCAATTGAATAGAGGTTGGACGCGACGAAATCTTGCTGTTCGGCAGGCAAACTTAATGCGCAACATGCTTGCCAATTATCGCGTGTAACCGGAACTAAGTTGACAATCATCATCGTTTCCTTGATTAATCAGTATTGTTCTGCATTACACCAGAAAACCCTGTTGCAATGCAACAGGGTTTAGGCATGACACATGAACAACTCTAAAAATGATTAATGAGTAAAAGCCTTCAAGGTCAACGCACCGCCAGCTAGTGTCGCGACATTCTCAAAGCCGCTTTGGCGCAAAATCCGGTAGGCGATGTAGCTGCGCATGCCAACCATACAGTGCAAGCGAATTGGCCGCCCTTCGGCTTGGGCTTTGAGGCTTGGAATGGCTGCGCGTAATTCAGCCAGTGGCAGATTAATCGCCTGCGGAATGTGCCAGGCTGCATATTCATCAGGGTTGCGCACATCAACGATCAGCGCATGCTCGGTGATCGCGGGGTATTCCTCGGCATACCAGAATTTCACCGTGCCATCGAGTAGGTTGCTAGCCAAAAATCCGGCCATATTAATTGGATCTTTGGCCGAGCCATAGGGCGGCGCATAGGCCAACTCTAGCTCAGTCAAATCGTGGACGCTCATTTTAGCGCGAATTGCCGTTGCCAAGACATCGATGCGTTTATCGACCCCAGCGCCACCGACGATTTGTGCCCCTAAAATTCTGCCATCGGCAGGGGCAAACAACAGTTTGAGGTGCATTTGTTGGGCATCGGGGTAGTAGCCCGCGTGATCGTTGGGGTGCAAATAGATTTTGTGGTAAGCCCGTTTGGCGCGTTGCAGGCTCTTTTCCGAGGCTCCGGTCATGGCGCAGGTGGTTGTATGCACTTTGACGATTGCCGTGCCTTGGCTGGAATGATAACGGCTGCTGCGCCCAAGCATATGCTCCGCCACGATGCGACCTTGGCGGTTGGCCGGCCCTGCCAGTGCGATCAAGGCTGGTTGCTGCAACACAGTATCTTGCACTTCAATCACATCGCCAGCAGCATAAATCGCTGGGTCGGATGTTTGCAGATGCTGGTTGACGGCGATGCCGCCACGTTCGCCAAGCGTCAGGCCTGCGGCTTGAGCTAATTGGCTGGCTGGTCGCACGCCAACCGCCATAATCACCAAATCGGTTTTAATCTGCCGCCCATCGCTGAGATGTACGGCGATCTGCTGATTGGTTGGTACAAAGCGCTGAGCACTGGCTCCAAGATGCAATTTGACCCCGTGTTGTTGCAGCAAATCAGCAACTTCGCTGACCATCTCATGATCAAATAAAGGCAAAACTTGCTTGGCCAGTTCAACCAACTCGACGGTTAGGCCACGTTGTTGCAAGGCCTCAATCATTTCGAGGCCAATATAACCAGCGCCGATTACCACTGCATGACGTGCGCCATCGGCCAATAATTGATTGATCTGATCAACATCCGGGATGCTACGAACTGTGTGAATTTGCGGTAAATCGCTGCCAGGAATTGGCAATTGCAAGGCTTGGCTGCCGACCGCAATCAACAATTTATCGTAGCGCTCTTGGATTGGCGTGGGCTGTTGGGGTGTTTTGATCGTCACGATTTTTTGCTGGGGATCAATCGCGATCACCTCGTGTTGCAAGCGTAGGTCGAGATTAAAAGTTTGGCGTAGATATTTAGGGCTGGCAACTAAGAGCTTTTCGCGTTCGGCGATTGTGCCAGCGATATGATAAGGCAAGCCACAATTGGCATACGAAACATACTCGCCACGTTCCAACACCACAATCTCGGCATGTTCGTCGAGCCGACGGAGGCGGGTGGCGGCACTCATGCCTGCAGCGACCCCGCCGATAATCACAATTTTCATCACAAGCCTCAAATTTAAATGGCAACATCAATTGCTACTTAATTGATGCAGCTTGCAGCGATTTTGTTACATTCTTCACAACAAGGTTTGGGGTAACGGACGAGCAAGCCAGCATCAACATTAATCATAAAGCGTTTGTGGCTGAAATACGTGATTAGATGGTTGGCGAAAGCGTGCCAATTCGCTACTTGGCGCATAAATGATTCATACGATTGATAATCCATTTTGTCCCCTCACCCCCAGCCCCTCGCCCGCCGCAGTGGGCGAGGGGCTGGGGGTGAGGGAAGACATTCAAAAACCCTGCTGCACTGCAACAGGGTTTCGAGTAGCAAGTAATCGTGATGAATTTTAGAAATGGCGATCGAGCACGTATTCGGCGATTTCACGTAGCAGCTCTTTGGCATCTGATGGCGGAAAGATATCGAGTGCTGCCAAGCCACGTTGGGTAATCTCACGAGCTTGGGCGATCGCTTGATCGATGCCACCAAGCTGTTTCACTTGGCTAATTGCTTGGGTAACTTGCTCATCACTAAGTTGCTCGTATTGGTCAAGCAAGTTGACCAACGGATGCTCGTGATGATCTTTGACCGCCAAGATTAAGGGCAAGGTGATTGTGCCTTCACGTAAATCGTTGCCAGCAGGCTTGCCGAGGGTTTCCTCAGTGCTAACGAAATCGAGAATATCATCGACAATTTGGAAGGCTAAACCAATATCGTAGCCATAACGGGCGGCGGCCTCAATTTCCTCGGGGCTACCACCACCACAAACTACCCCAGCAGCAGCAGCGGCTTCAAACAAAGCGGCGGTTTTACCACCAATTTTGGCATAATATTGTTCGAGGGCTGTTGCCGTGGGGAGCGTCGCCATAACGGGGTGCAATTCAGAAGCTGAAATCGTCATAACCGATTCAGCGAAAATCTGAATCACCCGTGGGTCGGGAGCTAGTGCCATTTCGCCAGCAGCCACCGCAAACAGGTAATCACCAACCATCAATGCTACGCCTTGATCCCATTTGGCATGGACGGTAACTTTGCCCCGGCGGCGGTCGGCATCATCGACTAAATCGTCGTGAACCAAACTGGCTGCATGAATCAACTCGACAGCAGTTGCCGCATGCAAGCTATCGCTCAAACGGTAGCGCCCTAATTGCGACGCAAGCAGAACCATCATGGCCCGTAAACGCTTGCCACCAGAGCTAACAATGTGTTGACCAGCAGCCGTGATCAGCGCCGATTGCGATTCGACTCGCTGCATAATGCGATCTTCGACGGCTTGCAGATCATGGCGTAACGTGCTTGGGATTTCCAATTGTTTTAATGTGTGCGTCATAGCACGCTTCCTACATAAATTCGGTCTTTGTGAAAGTTATCGCGTAGAGCAAAGCATACCCGAAAACGATCCTAGCGTCAACGGATTTGCCGCTGGCTTTAGGCTCGGTTACACTAAGGCCTAGGCTATCTGAGAGCTTTGTGAGAGGTTTTGAAAGCCGCTAGGAGTGTAAGCAATGCTGACCGTTGAAGATATTTTGGCAATTCTGCCGCATCGCCCGCCGTTTCTGTTGGTTGATCGCATCTTGGAGATCGAAGATGGTGTGCGAGCAGTGGGCTTGAAAAATGTCACCATGAACGAGCCTTTTTTCGTGGGCCATTTCCCAGGTCGGCCTGTGATGCCAGGCGTATTGATTGTCGAAGCCCTGGCTCAGGTTGGGGCAGTAATCATTTTGCGCCAGCCCGAGTATGTTGGCAAAATTGTGATGTTTGCTGGGATCGATGATTTTCGGTTTAAGCGCCCAGTGACACCTGGTGATACACTTAAATTAGAAGTAAGCCTTGATAAAATGCGCCGCCGCATTGGCAAAGGCCAAGCTAAGGCCACAGTTGATGGCACAGTGGTTGCCGAAGGTGGGCTAATGTTTGCAATTGTTGATTAAGGATTGGCTTAAAACATTCGCCCACAGAAGGAGTCTGTTGTGGATACGTTCAATGTTGAGCTACGAGATAAGCTCATTCTGGTGGTTGATGATGAACCACGTTTAGTCACATTTATGCGCGTTAACCTCGAAGCCGAGGGTTGTCGCGTAATTAGCGCTGAGAATGGCCGCAAAGCGCTGGAAAAAGTGCGCGAAGATATGCCCGATGCGGTGCTGTTGGATATTATGATGCCTGGCTTGGATGGCTATGAAACCTTGCGCCGCCTACGTGAATTTTCGTCGATTCCAGTGATTTTCCTGACTGCCAAAGACGAAGAGGATGACCGGATTCGCGGCTTGGAGCTTGGCGCTGATGATTATATTGGCAAGCCATTTAGCCATCGTGAGTTGGTCAGCCGCTTGCGGGCAGTACTACGTCGCCATTATGTGACCCCAACTCAAGCGGTTTCAACCACCAAAATCGACGATCGGTTAACCGTCGATTTTGATCGACGCGAGGTTTTGGTCAATGGCGAACGGATCAGCTTGCGCCCAACCGAATATCGCTTGCTCTATCATTTGGTGCAAAATGCTGGCTTTGTGATGCCGCACGAAACCTTGCTAGCCAAAGTTTGGGGGCCAGAATATCGTGATGAAAGCCATTATTTGCGCTTGTATGTCACCTACCTGCGCCAAAAAATCGAAGAAGATCCAGCCAACCCACACTATATCTTGACCGAACGTGGGGTCGGCTATCGCTTCGTCGATTTCAAGAAGAAGCACGACGAGTAATAGCTGTTGATCAGATGCTCAATGCCTTAAAAAAGCATTGAGCTTTTTTTATATGTGAGGAGTTATGGACGATCAATTGATCCCACTGTTGCGGCCTACAACGATTATGCCTGTAGCAAAGCTAATCGATCAACTCGCTACTATTCCGGCAGAATCAGGGATGTATGGCTGGTGGTTTAAAACGCTTCCGCCGCAAGTTCCCAGCGCAGGCTGTTGGCAAGTTGATGACTGGACATTGCTACACATCGGAATTTCTCCCTCTGGCCATAACCCAAAAACGACCCGCCATTTGCGTCAGCGCTTGAATGATCATTTGTCTGGTGGTGCTAATCGTTCGACCTTGCGCATGAGTTTAGGCTGTTTGTTGAGCGAACAACTGAATTTACGTCTGGCTCCCCATGGAGCGAGTAAATATTTAACGTTTGGCGCTGGTGAGCAGCGGTTATCACGCTGGTTAACGCAACATACTGGGGTTTCATGGATGCTGCACGCCCAACCTTGGGAGCTTAAACCTATGATTCTTAAACAATATGTACTCCCACTCAATATTAAAGCTAATGATCATCCGTTTGTTGCGACGCTCAAGCATTTGCGGGAGCAGGCAAGGCTGCGAGTGGTTCGCGGCTAGAAATATATTCAAACGACTGGTTAATCATGATCTGATTGGAGCCATAATCCAAGATTAACCCTGTTCCTCTGCCAAAAAAAGACCCTAAATTGCTCTCTGTTGATAGGCTAAACCCTACTTTTGTTGCATGCATTTATTTGTTGGCCCTTATGATATGACTGCAACCAAGTTTAGCGTTCTAGCCAGAGCAATCTTAGGAGGCACTTTTTGGTGTTTTAGGAGGAATGTAATCATGCGATTTCGGCAGTCGTTGTATCGTTGGGGATTATTATTAGCTTGGTTGAGTCTTGTTATCAGCGTGTTTCCAACTTCGTTACAGGCATCAAACCATACTGAAACGCGCCTTAGCGGCCAATATGAATCAGCATTTAGTGGAACAACAATTTGGTTGCGGATCTGTGGCAATGGCCCAAAATATCGATTTCGTTCGACGCGAATTCATGATAATGCCATCTTGTGGGATCAAACCTATGATGTTGCCGTCAATGGCTGTACTCCATTTGCCTATCGCTCAATTATTGGAGCCCAAACTGGTGAGGAATTTCGGTTTTACTCGATGGTACTTGATCAACCAGTTAATGACGCTGATTTTCTGCAACGGGCGCGGCGGCATGTTTGCTATGTCAATAATGGCGCTACAGGCTCGATTAGCTGTCATCAAGAAGTTGTTAGTGCCCCCCAGGCAGCGATTGAAACTCCAACGCATAATCAAGGTTTAACTGATTCAGTGACTATTCGAGGATGGTTTGTTGATCTCGCGGCGGTGGCGAATTCAGGGATCAACCAAGTATCCATAACATTAATCAATCAAGAGGCTAGTTACACGCTAGGAAACGCAACGTATGGCTTAGCTCGTCCAGACAT
This sequence comes from Herpetosiphon gulosus, assembly GCF_039545135.1. Lineage (NCBI taxonomy): Bacteria > Bacillati > Chloroflexota > Chloroflexia > Herpetosiphonales > Herpetosiphonaceae > Herpetosiphon > Herpetosiphon gulosus. Next base: position 70,855 of record NZ_BAABRU010000016.1, read on the forward strand.
TGCGACCCAATTGGGTGATAGCCGTTTTACCAATGCTGGCTACGAGCTAACATTTGATACCCGCGCCTATCCTAATGGCAGTTATACATTGCAAGTTGCTGGCTATAGCACCATGAACAATAGCTGGATGCAGATTGAACAGCCTATTGTAATTGACAACAATTATCCACCACATCAGCCACCGCTCCAAACCCCAAACAACGGAGCGATTTTGAACGATTATGCTGTGAATTTCAGCTGGCTTGATGCAGGCGATCCTGATAATCGTCCATGGCCGTATCGTGAATTTATGTTGAAAGTTACCAATAGTGATCAATCTTGGGAACACATTACTGATTGGCAGACTGCAACGAGCGCTCAGCTTAACTTGCCGTATGATGGCACATATCAATGGCAAGTCCAAGCACGTGATGGTCACTTACTCAGTGGGTGGTCGAATCCATGGCATCTAACAATTGATCAACAAACCAATGTTGTGCATTCAGATACCATGTTAACTGGGCGGGCTGAGTGGGATGGGACAACGATTTTCCTCAAAGTCTGTGGTCAAGGCAGCAAATATCGCTTTCGCAGTGTTGATGTAGATACCAGCACAGTTTTGTGGGATCGAACATATACGGGGTTAACAGGCTGTAGTCCTAACTATCGGGCTGTGATTAATGGTCAAATTGGTCAGCAGTTTCGATTTAATTCAAGTGTCTTTAATGGCAATATTGCCGATGGAGATTTTCTCGCACGTGCCCGCCAAGATACTTGTATGATTGTTGGTCGTGGAATTATTGATTGCCAACAAGGTGCAACCCCGCCAGTTGCCGCAATTCATGAGGCGACTCAAATCCAAGCAGTGGTTGAGCATCAGGCCACTACGGTTAAATCAAGTGTTTGTGGTCAAGGTCGATATTATCGTATTCGCGCCGAATTATTAGAACCCCAACGTCAATTAGTTGATCACACGGCTAGCTTATTTGAGCGCTGTAGTACTCCTGAATCAGTTGCGGCTCGCTTGCAACCTGGCACAACCTTCAGATTATATTCAACCGTGATCAATCAAGCCTTAACTGATCAAGAATTTATGGCGAATGCTCGCCGCGATAGTTGTCGGGTTGATGGATTAGGCCAAATCCGCTGCCTTAGTGGTAATTTGCCCCCTGCTTCATTAGAACAGCAAGATAGCTATACAACGACTAGTCGTTTGCCCGGCTTTGATACCTGCGCAGCTCCGGCGCTAGCAACCATGCGGATTTGGTCAAGGCATAGCCCATATCGCAATATCGGCATCTATATTGGTGGCTCGGCCCGTGCTTGTGCGCAACCGAATCTTACTGCCGATTGGGTCAATCAAACCAGTCAATTGGGCTGGAATTTTATGCCAATTTGGGTTGGTCCTCAGGCTCCCTGTAGTAATTTTCGTTCACGGATGAGTGCTGAGCCGAGTGCTGCTCGCAACCAAGGAATTGCTGAGGCCAATGCAGCGTTAAATGCTGCGCAACAGTTAGGTTTAACCAATCTCGCCAAGGCCAAAGGAATCATCTACTATGATCTAGAGGCGTATCCGACGAACAATCCTAGCTGTCGAGCAGCAGTTAGGGCGTTTATTGATGGTTGGGTGAGCCAATTGCAAGCCCGTGCCAATAAAGCTGGCGTGTATGGCTCAGCTTGTGGCTCAGCCGCTAGTGATTGGGCACAAAACAGTTATAAACCTGATGCGGTTTGGATTGCGGCATGGAATCGCCCAAGCTACGATGCCCAAATGGGTGTGACAAATCTGCCATGTGTTGCAAACCATTTATGGCCAAATCAGCAACGAATTCGGCAATATACTGGGGGCCATCGCGAAACTTGGGGTGGGGTAACCCTGAATATTGATGTGAATGCACTTGATGGGATTGTGGCTACTGCTCAAGCTAATTATGCCACGCTTAATCATAAGCATAAACTCCAATCCGAGCCATCAATAACGCTGATCCAAGATCCGTTTGAACTGCGGTCGATCCGTTTGGTAGCGCCCAACCAAGGATGGATTATTCGCAACCAGCAATTACAGTGGACTGATGATAATGCCCGAACTTGGCGCACAATTACCCCTGCTTGGTCAAACCAAATTATTCACCAAGTTGCCTTTAGTGACTCAGTTCATGGATGGATTGTTAGTAGCCCTAATCCCGATGATTCAGCGGGGGCAATTAACCTTTGGCAAACCGCTGATGCAGGCCAAACTTGGCAAACTCACGTTATCACGACCATTAATGATTTAGTCAGCCAAGGAATGCCAACGCTTCACGATTTAACAATGCTTGATCGTAATCAAGGCTGGATGACCCTTAAATATGCTTCTAGTAGTAATTTTAGTTATGGGGTATTGCTTAAAACTTCTGATGCTGGTACGACTTGGCAAGCCTACCCACTACCAGTTGCTGGAACAGTGACAATGGTTGATGCCTCTCAAGGCTGGCTGATTGCCCATCCCACCAATGCTCAGCTTTATCGGACAATTGATGGTGGCGTAACATGGCAGCCTCATTCTTCAATTGGGACGGTTGAGCCTCAAGCACAGCTGTATATTGCCGAGATTAAGCAGTTGGATACTGGTGAACTGGCGCTGGTTGTGATTGAAACAACTGATCAAAAGCATACCATCAGTCTACGTATAAGTAGCGATGCCGGGCTTACATGGCATGGTACACAGTCTATGACGCTTGATCAGCCATTTGATTCAATCGATCAATTGCCTATAGAGATTGTATCGGCTCAGCAGTGGTTGATCGGTGCACCTGTGTTGGCTAATAGCTTACCTGCCCAACTCTACGATTTAGATTTTATCGACCAAGACCATGGTTGGGCCTATACGCGTAATGGGGAGTGCGATGGACTACGTTGTGCGGTTGAAACTGAATTATGGACAAGCCAGGATGGTGGATTAACATGGGAGTTAATTGATTTACCAGCGCAGCATGTATATTTACCAACGATTTTACGCTAATTCGCCAAAGCGCAGGGCGATTCCACACGTGGAATCGCCCTGCATTTTGTTACTTGCGTGTGTAGGGGAGATAGACCGTGTAAACCGCTGGTTCGGCAACTACATGGGTTCCCCAATATCCAAGGGTAAGCCGATAGTTGCTGCTGGTTGTATCGCCATTGTTAGCGATTGGTTGGCCGATTGTACCCATGATCTGATAATTGGCCGATTGCTGATTCGTGCCACCAAGTGCATGAATACTTTTAGGCAGTTGGTAATGGTTTGATTGTGGTACGGTTGGGTAAAAGTTTAAGTCGATTGTGCCTTCGAAGGTTGCCGAAGTATTCCCGGCATAATCTTTAACCTGAGCATAAATGCGCCCAGTTTGCTGGTGTTCACCAGTAAGCAATACCCATGACCAAGCTTTAAACGGTTGCCATTCGGCCCAATCAACTCCATTGTGGCTTAAGCGCATGCTCTGTAATGGGCTCCCTGTGCCATCGGCAACAAGATTAAGCGGCATGGCCAGACCATGAGCAAATCCCCAGCCATAATTTAGATGTACAGCCCCAACGGGTGCGGTTTGATCAAGAATCAGACTCCGGGTTCCCCCACTATTCTGGGCTAGATTGCCTGCATTATCCAGCACATCAATTGAAATAATAATTGACTGATCGGAAATGCCCTGCGGTATAGTCCATTGGCAGCGGTGTGGTGCTCCTGTGCTAGTGCAAATCTGCTGCCGTGTGTTGTTATATTGAGCATAGAAGCTAACTTCTTGAACTCCGCTTAAGCTATCACTTGCACCTGCTTTAATCTCAAGCTGTGGGCTGGTGATGATTGTATTGTTGAGTGGGCTGCTGATGTTGCCCTGGGGCTGGCTAATATCATAGCCAAACCAGCCACGACTGCTACTGGCTTCATTGCCAGCATTATCCCAAGCGCGGACATTGACTGTATGCTGGCCTTCGCTCAACCCACTAAAATCCAGCCAGCCTTGATTGGTGGCAAATTGCGGTGGTGGCCCTGGCGGGGTACTATCCCAAGCTTGGCTCATTCCGCGAACACCTGAGTCAGGATCGCTGATTTGCCATTCGATCCGTTGGTTGGTGTTATACCAACGTTCGGTTGCTGGCCCTGCCACAAAGTTAATCACTGGCGGAATTGAGTCTAGGGCATTGCTTGAAGTAAAGAAGCTACCAGGTCCACGTCGCTCACCATTCCGTTCAAGATAATTATTGGGGTATTGAATCGTCCAGCCATCCATGACGATCGTGCGATTTATTGGTACCACTAAATGAACGTGGGCGCTGTTGGCCTGTTGATTGGTATTGCCACAATCGCTGAAGGTACCAGCTCTAGCATTGCCTAAAATAGCTCCCCGCTGAACAACCCGCCCAAGCGCGATTGCATTACGATCCCATGCGGCTTGATCAAGGTGAACATAATTGATTTTCACCCCATCGCTATCCATGATTTCGACATTATACGCTAGGCCATTTGAGCCATTACAAATCCCAGTAATCGTGCCTGCTGCCGAGGCTAAAACCCGTTTGTCTGCGCCGCTGGTAATAAAATCTAGCGCAGCGGTATTGCCAAATACATCATGCCACGCTGGATTGCGGGCCGAGGTTAATGCCCATGCGAGATCTTTAACCCAAGGAAATTTATACTCTACCAAGGTTGGTTGTTGAGGTCGATTAGGATCAAGTTGTAAGATTTGCTTGGCATTCGCGCTCAGAAAGGTTGTTGGAGCATCGCTAACGAACTGATTGAATTGCTGGCTAGGAGCCGCTGCTGCTTGCCATTGCAGGTGTTGTTGCTGGGCAAGCAGTAAAATCGATGGTGCATGATCAAGCTCCGAACTTGAGGGTTGCTCCAAAACCAGCAGTGAAATAAGTGCCCAGCCTGCCTCCTGCCGCACACTGCCAACAAGATAATGGCTACTCGTTGGGTTGATTGTTGGTTGGCCCAGTGCCGCAATAACCGCTGGATGCAGATCGGCTGACAAGAGTCCTTTTGGATCAACCAAAATAGGGGCTTCGGTGCTCTGAGCGTATGATCGGCTTAAGATGCTACTACTTAGCAGAAAACTAATCACGATCAATCGAAACCATTGGCTTACAAGCTTTAAATGTTGCATATGCTGCTCCTAATTGCCTACTGCAATCCAACGAACGGGCGCGGTTACCCAATCGTTGCCACCGAATCGCCGCGCAACCCAAATCGTGAATGAAGTTGGCGTTTCATATTCGACATGACATGTCCAATCAAAGCCGCCTCCGCCCGCAGTTGAACATAATACCGTGGGGGTTTGGCTAAATGCATAATCTTCCAGCGAAATTGTTACATTGCCATAACTACTTTGATTGTTGATTCGAGTTGCGACCGCTTGGCCGTGGGCCAATTTGGTATTAGCCGTGGGTCCTTCGATCAGATTAGGTGCTTGAAGCTGGGTAATGCTGCCATTGGGGACGGTGCCAGCAACGGCGGCAAACGGGACACTGGCCAATTGACTACGGGGAGTCATTTCGGCATCGCCATTGACACTAATGCCTAACCACAGGGTTTGGGTGGCCAATTGGACATCAAGCGGGCTGAGGCTGCCAAGCAACACATGAAAGAGGCCTTGGTTGACGGCTACAGCGTTATTGCCGCTGCGAATTTCCGTCCAGAGCGAAGTGCCGCCAGCGGGGCCATTGTAGAGTTTAAAGATCATCGGCGTGGCTCCGCTAATCGGCTGACCAAGCGAATCGTTGAGTGTGCCTTGGTAGCTAATGGTGGTAGTTTGATTGCTGAGGGTTGGATTGGCGGTGATCGCCGCAAAACTGGAATGGGTTAGCACAATCGCCAAAACACTCAGTATGGTTAACAGATTGAGTAAAACCTGGGTTCGTAATTTCATGAAACAAATCTCCTAACGCGATTTATTGACCAACGGTTAAGACCACTTTGCGTTGAAAGCGTGGATCATTGTCGATTCCATATAACACTTGGGCGTTGGTTTGTTCGGTTGATGCGCTCATTTGGATTGTGAGTGTGCCACCAGCGAAATTATCAACGCTCCCAATCAAGGTTACTTGGGTAAAATCCTGGGTAATAACATGGCTAGGGCGATAATCTATCAAGGCATTATTAACTTTGAGGCTGAGTGAGCCATCGCCTAAGCCTTCTTCTAAACGGCCAACCAATGTCGCGTTGATACTAATATCGCCAGCTGGAACATCCTCAAAGATAAATTCGCTTAATAGCTGTGATGGAACTGCTCCCCGAATCCGAATTGCTTGAAGATCAGTCGCTTGGAGCGTTTGAATGGTTTGCTTCTCGCTGCTGATACTCTGGTTTGGTACATTGGCTGCAACTTGGGCAAAATGAACTCCACCTAATTGACTGCGGGGAGTCATTTCGGCATCGCCATTGACACTAATGCCTAACCACAGGGTTTGGGTGGCCAATTGGACATCAAGTGGGCTGAGGCTGCCAAGCAACACATGAAAGAGGCCTTGGTTGACGGCTACAGCATTATTGCCGCTGCGGGTTTCCGTCCAGAGCGGAGTGCCACTGGTGGGGCCACTGTAGAGTTTAAAGACCATGGGAGTTGCCCCGCTAACTGGTTGATTCAAGCCATCAACTAAACTTCCCTGATAGCTTATGGTGAATGGAGGATCGATTGCGCTAAAACTTGCGGTACGAGCAGAGGCACTTGTTAACCCTAATCCGAGGATAAACATAATCCAAAGATACAGTTTGCGCGGCGGTTGCGTTGATCGTTGGGCCATATAGATACTCCCTGAACTATCCCTAGATTGCACTAGGATGCAGCGTCTATGATAGAAGAGAGTATCGTTGCTGATATTTTTGGCATGCAGGCTAAAAACCAAGTCGAGGGGGTTTTTAACCTGCATACAGCTCGGTAAGCTTATTTCCGACTGATCGGGAGATATACAACATGGCGTTGATTGAAGGGATAGCCTGGCTCAGGTAATGGAATTTGGCCAGGTGGTAAGGCGGATGGCCCAAGGCTTAGGGTTAAATATTCATCCCACGCCGATGCCTGAGTTAATGAAAAGCGTTGATGATTGCGATATTCGGCCCATAAACTGGTAGGAACACTTGGTGAGTTGGGAGCTGGATAGTAGAGGCTAATGCCATTTGCCCCACTTAAATCTGTCGGGATCGATTGATACCGACTGGGCATATGATACCTTGCTCCGCTTGAAGCATCAGCTAAAATCAAAGGATTTGCGCCACTCAGGCTGTTTAAGCTGGTCTGAATTGCGCTCTGGAGCGTCGGATCACTTAATTCAGGACTACTTTGCAGCCGTTCAAGCCAATGCACAAGATCAATATATTCGTCGCTAGGACTAATCTCATATGAGCCATCGGAATCAAATTTTTGGCTCTGCTGGCGAATCTCGGCCAAATGTTGTCGCATAGCCACATTGGTACTGCTGATAGTGATTAATTGTTGTGCTACTTGATTAAGTGCAGTTAATGTGGTTTCACTACGTGCCAGATTAAGCAGAGCAATTGTATAGGGATATTGCTCTGCCAACGGGTTTAGACTGAGCTGATCGGCATGATTGGCATAGGTTTCAACAATAAACGTTGCTAAACTCTGGGGTGTCGTATATTCGCCAGTTTGCGCAAAGTAACGATCTTGGAGGAAAAAAGACCAAGCCAAATTTTGTGAAGCTACGATGTAACGGACATGATGGCGTAATTCATAGGCGATATCAAATAAACCCATCGAACAAGCATCGAAATGCAGCACATCAATTACTGGTTGATTGGCGATTTGGACTTCATCTAAGGCCGCGCGGAGTTCTGTGATCCTCAAATATTGATTTGAGCCACTCGAATCATCCCATGCTGTTCCTTGAATTCCATTGCCGTGGCCTGCAATTGCCAAGTAATAATACATTGCTGGTTTTTCAGTTTTGCCCCAACTAATAAAATCAGCCAGACCAGAGCTGGTATCCATTGCGACCTCACCAATTGGTTGATCACTAAATGTTCCATCTGGTTGTAAGGTTAGCCGACGAGTTGGTTGATTATAGCCATCAATTTGGGCAACAACATTGACATGAACATTAGGATTTTGTGCTTGAAGCTGGCGAATTCGAGCCAATAGGCCTTGGCCTAAGCCATCACTATCCATTGCCGCCAATAATTCCGAACCATCATTGGCACTATCAGCAACGAGGTACAGTAGAAAAGTCCAGGTCGTTTGAGGGACTGGGTAGATCCGTATTTCTATAAAACGTTCTTCTGAACTTTCACCAGCTTGATTCTGAACCCGTAAACTAACAATATGCTGACCAATCGAGGCATGCTGAATATCAAAATCTAAAACTGCTTGATTGCCGATTAAAACGCCATCGAAATACCATTGATACTGCACATCTGTATAGCTTGATTGACTACTATCGAAGCCTCGGCCATACATCACCAAACGATCGGTGTCTAAGGTAAGTTGTAATTTACCAGCCCATGTGATCGTCGCAATCGGTTTTGTATAGCGCATGGGGGTTAAAATTTGAATCCGTCGATCAAGACTATCGCTAACATAGAGGTTTTGTTGGTAAGCTGCTAAACCAACTGGCGTATTAAAGTGGCCGTTGGCTTGACCTAAACTACCAAACGCCTGAAGCGGCTGTCCATCGCTGTTAAAACGCTGGAGCATGCGTCCTTGGTGTTGGGCATTGCTGAGCCAGAGATGATTATTTTCATCGATTAATAACCAGCGTGGATGCCCTAATAAGCCATAGTTGCCCCAGCTTTTGACCCACGTTCCATCTTTACGAAAAACTTGGATGCGTGAATGATTGGTGTTGGAGGCCGCAAAGGCGCTATCTACAACATAGACAAGCTGATCTGTGCCAAGCGCAATGCCAATCGGGGCATCAAAATGGCCGTTACTTGTGCCATAGCCACCCCAAGCTAGCAAAAATTGCCCTTGTTGGTTGAATTTCTGAACTCGATGATTCCCATATTCGGTGACATAGATCTCGCCATTTTGCTGATCGATACTAATTCCTTGAGGCCGATCAAATGCTCCATTGCCAATTCCATAACTACCAATACTCATTAGCCACTGACCTTGGGAATTGAATTTCTGAACTCGATGATTATTGGTGTCTGCAATATAAATATTATTCTGACGATCGATCGCAATGCCGCTTGGGCGATTAAATTGGCCATTTGAGTTACCAAAACCACCCCATGAATGAATTAATTGTTGCTGCTGATCGAATTGATAAATCCGAGCTTGATCTTGATCGACAACATAGAGCTGGCCTTGAGCGTTAATCGCGATTCCATCAGGTTTGCGGATTTCCTGATCAGTTGCATCACTGCCCCATTCTTGAATAATTACCCCGTTTGAACCAATTTGTTGAACTCGATTTTGATTTAATCCATAGAGCTTTCCAGTTGCACTAAGTGCAAGATCATTAGCGTTTTGATTGTTTAATACTTCTAAAGTATAGCCATTTGCTGCAATTGTATAAATCTTTTGATTCCAAATATCGCTTACCATCAATGTATTTTGTTCAAGGTTAATTGTTACTGCTTTTGGTCTAAATCCAGGTTGTTGGCTACCAATTGTGCCAATATATTGACCATTACTGGTGAATTTATAAATTGCATTGTAGTAACCATCAACGATATACACTTGTTGATATTGGTCAACCGCAATATCTCGAATAATACCCAAAGGCTTATTGAGAATGAGTTTATAGTTCCAATGAGCTTGATGCTGTCCATTGAGCGTATTAATAATATCGACACTTCCATCGACGCTTAAGCCATATAACTGATTCATAGGCGTAAGCGCAATTTTTTCAGGTTGGTTTAATCCTTGATCGCTATCCCAAATCGCTACGACTTGACCATCAGCTTTAATTTTTTTAATACGTTGATTACCTGCATCAACAACGTAGACAAACCCCTGTTGATCTAAGCCAATATCTGAGATTCGAGCAAATTCATCGACAAGATTGCCAATTGAACCCCAACTTTGTTGAAATATCCCATTTTTAATCACCTGAATGCGGTAATTGTCACTATCAGCAACATAAATCGCATTCTCAAGCTGGCTGACTGCAAGTGCCTGCGGGTTACGAAAACTACCTAAAGCCCCGCTTGGCCATACTTTGGTTTGGAAGCGATAATCATTGACTGATTGACGGGCCAAAACGAGGTCAACCTGTTGCCCACCGCGTTGAACCGTATGGCTAATGGTTTGGGTATAGCCACCATAGGTTGCCGTAACGCTGATTGTTTGACCCGCGACGAGGTTCAATGGTGCGCCTGCCAAGGCTGTCTTATAGTAGGCATATGGGCTACCTGTATGAAAGTCTGTATTGAGGGTTTGTTGCGTTCCACTAGCGGTTTCAACCGTTACAATTGCCCCTTGAATAGTTGCTCCATCAAACCAAACATAGCCACTCATGCAGCAAATCGGGGTTGCCCCACTTGGTGGGGTAACTCCAATACAATCACCAGGCAAGCCAATCGGATCAGGCGCATAGCCTGAGTTGGTGAATTCAGCAAGAGTCGTTGCTGGCAGAACGATCCCAACGATGCTTAATCCAATTAAGCAAAGCCATAGTTTGAGCATCCATCGCAGCCGCATAACTTAACTCCTTCTACATGTTTAAGGCTTGTGGTCTATCCTAAGAGAGGCGGCGTTTGGGCTTTTTTGGCACTAATCTAGGTATTCGTTAGATACGGCTATGGCTAAATACTGCCCAAAAGGCGGGATGATTATAAAGTGGGTGTTGGCGTAGCCAAGCTTGACTTGTCTGGATTGCTTGAGGAACGTCTAAACCTTGGGTGAGGCCTTGATAAAAGCTTTGCATCCACAACATGGTTGCTTGATCATGGGTTTCCCACAAACTACTAATCACATGGCCCACTCCTGCAACAAAAAATGCTGATTGGAATGCGAGTAAAGACCCACCAGTGTCTAACCCTGTAGCAGTCGTACAGCCACTCAAAACAACTAATTCGCTGGCGTTCAAAGGTAATTCATAGCATTGTTCAACCGCAAAAACCCCACCCTTGAGTTGAATTGCCGAGAAGATCGGGGCATCAAAGCGTAATATACTATGGGCAGCAATATGGAGATAGCGCGGGCTAGTCTCTAATTGGCTTAAGCATTGATAATCGTCTGGATGATCAAATAAAGCTTGATGCTTGGGTAAAATCGCTTGGATCGCGCTAATCTCTGCTTCAATTTGCTCAAGCTTTCCCTCAGCTGAAGCACCAATCAATAGGGCTAGCTGAGAGTCACTGTACTCAGGTGGCTTGGTTGGTTGGCAGATTCCAGCACAAATAGTTAAACTGATCTTTACATTTGTTCCAAAATATGCTTGACCATCCCATAGCGCGGCAAATGGCACCAAATAGAGCGGATCGCAGGGTGAGATCAGAATCTGGCTATGCAGCTTGAAAGAGCCGAGCGGACGAATTAAGCAATCAAAACATTCACCTAATAAGGCCAGACTTTCTTGCTGCCACATGGTCAGTTGTTGCTGGAGCTGGGTTGGTGTCAGCGTTAGGACATTGCGGAAACTAAGCTGGAGATCGATCAGGAGTATTTTTAGTTGGTTGAGATCGACCAATCGATAGTGCTGGATACTCCCATTTTGTTCAATCCGCAGGGCATACAAAAAGTGCTGATCGGTATAGAACTCGATTAAACAACTGGCCTGATGCTGCTGAAAAACCATTGGCAGCGTGCCAAAACTTGGTTGACTGAATGCTTGATTATTGCGTTCACGGCGTAAGGTTTGAATTTGTTGTTCCAAACTTAAAATCTCGGCAGCAAACTCTGGATCAAACCCTGAGCGTTGCCCATATTCCCAGCGGCGACTCGCCAACAATTGGCGCAACTGGTTGAGTTGTTGTAATTCTAGAGGGTTAATCTGAAGTTGAGATTTGGCATGGATAATTTCGGCTAAAGCACTGCCTTTATAGTGCCATACATAATTTAACAAATCAGCCCAACGCCGCAATTGGCGACAGATTGCAATGGGTAGGTGGTATACCGCATAGGCTTGAGCATGAAAGCTGGCCTTGAGTTCTTCGACGCTAAGTGCTTGGCGGATCGCTTTTTCATGAGTTAATGCCTGATCAAAGGCTGTTAGAGCTTGAATTGGATCGAGTTCATAGGCTAAACGTCCCAAACCAGCATAACTATCACGGGCAAGCCACTGATGTTGTTCTTGTTGCGCATAGGCTAGTAGTTGCTGATAATGTTCGGTTGCTTGCTGGAATGCTGCTAGCTGTTGGGTTGCCTCAAAGCGTTGTTCGGCGGCTAAAGCCTTATATGCACCAATAATGTGGTACTGATAAGTAGGGTCAGGTAGCTGAAGCTGTGCCAGCTCTGTTTCAGCCAATTGATAGGCTTTTTGGGCTAATGCAAGGGCAATCTGTTCTAATCTGATTGTCAACAACCAACTTTGATGATCTAATGCTTGCCAACGTTGTTGTGCTTGCAATAACGCTTGATTTGCCTGATCAAAAGCCTGTGTGGCGCGAAATACAATTGCTAAACGGGCATATGCTTCGGCGACCTGTGGCTGCATGGCATGCTGTTCGAAGTGGTTGATGGCGGCTTGATAAACCTGAATTGCTGCGCCAAAACTCCCAAGGCGTTCAAAAAGTTGGCCTTCGCGCAGCCAAACCGATCCCTGTTCCATGTGGGCATGTTGGTGTTGAAAGCCCAAACGCGCCTGTTTAAAATAATCGATCGCCAAAGCTGGTTGCCCAAGATTGGCATACACTTCAGCGAGATTCATCGCGATTCGGGCAATTGTTAACCCATGGTCAAGCGCTTGGGCCAAGCGATAGCTGTTGAGTAATCCGGCTTCACTTTGGCGAAACTGCCCCTGATAAAAGAAGATTAGGGCTTGATTGACCGAATTTTCTAAAACACGATCCTCTAAGCTAAGTTGGTGGGCCATAACAATTGCTTGGCTAAAACAAGCTAGGGCAGCAGGATAATGGCGATGGCGACTCAAAACAATGCCATAATTTTGCTCCAAAACTAATTGATAGCTAAGATCAAAACCTTGGTAGCGTTGTTTGGCCTCAGCATAGGCGGCCTCAGCTGCTTTAAAATCGCCACGGTCGGCATAGGCACCAACCAAATTACCCAATAATCGCGCAATACTAAGATTATCGGTTTGCTTGCGGTAGAAACTTAATGCTTGTTCATAGAATCCAAAAACCTGTTGATGATCGTGATAAATCGCCCAATTACCACGCGCCCAATCGGCTAGTGCCTGAATTTCGGGGTCGGAGCTTGCCAAGGCAGCTTCAATGGCGGCTTGGCTGAACCAATCAGCTAATTGGCCGTTTACCCGTAAATGCTGATCACTTTGGTGCTTGAGTTCGGCTATACATTGTAGACAGGGAGGATGTTGTTGCAGCCAAATGTGGCGTTGCGGCTCAGCCAAGCGCTGATAATGCTCAAGCCATGTCCGACATTCATGCATCGGCCTGAACTCCTTCGATGCTGATTGCTTCAAGGATGATCTGGCCATGGATGGTCATGATCTCAAGGGTGTAGTGGCCGGCTGGAATGTTTAAAATTCGGAAGCGGGCTGCTTGAGGTTCGCTACTGCTAAACGTGTGATTTGGATCGGTAATTGATCGCAGGGTTAATGCTTGTAGCTCATGGGCTGCTAATTGGCGATCCTCGAGTAGCCGAATTTGGCCTGCAAGATCCCAGCGCTGCTGATTGAGACTTTGCCGATCTGCTCTTAATGTAATCCAATAGCGTGGAGTCTCAAAATCCCAAATTGTATTACTTGCCCCACGTAAGCCAAAACTTAGTGGTTTACGAAATAGTGCAAAGGTTGGTTGTGGTGGTTCAAATCGCTGATCAAGGTGATCAAGCAAAACGAGAATATCTTGGCATAGTGGACAGGTTTTGATATGAGCATAGACGATTAATTGCGGAGTTGTAGTTAATAGCTTTTCTTGATAGGCAAGCAGTTGCTCTGGATCAGGACAGCTTAAGCTATGCATAAACCAACGGAACGGTAAAATACGTTGGGCTAGGCTCCGTGCGGCGGCTTGACATGCCGTTGAGGCGCTAATTTGTGCTTGGATTGTTGGTGATGCTAGCCCTAGCACATAATCTAACAATACATCGGTGGTTAATGAACATGGTTGACCCATTAGTGTATCCTCAGCCTCAGTATCAGAACTAAATTTTGCTACTGTAAGCGAGTCAACTGGTGCTCGATTTTGGCATTCTTCAGCAACGAGATTGGGGTTATATTGTTGGATAATTGGATCGTTTTGAAAGCGCCGTACCAACCGTTGAATGATTTTGTTGATTTCTTGAATATCCTGAAATCGCTGTTGATAACGGTCTAGAATTTCTCTAGGCTTATATTCATAGATAAATTTAAGGATGAAAACTAATCGCTCTTGCTCATTATGGCTTAATTCGATTAAACGTTGAGTCAATTGATGTTCATCAGCACTATTTAGCTGATTGGTGTCGATTAGGGTAATATCTGCAAAAACTGGATTATTAATATCTAGATATAAATGTTGTTTAGGCTCATTTTGTGCCTGACGAATGATAACGGTTTTAACACAGCGAAATAAATATTTAAGATAGCGCGATAAATTGTAACTTTCAACAAGCTCCTGATTTTTTGGAGCATAATGATAAAAGTTACTCCAAGCCTCTTGGAGAATATCATCAGGATCAGCAAATTGACTATCATTGATCCAATGATAGATTAAACCCTTAAATTGCTCGTAAATAGCGCTCCATGCTCCTTGATCATTACCTTTTAACGCTCGCCAAAAAAGCTCTGAACAGGCGGCTGATTCACTTTCCTGTTCTTGGATAAAGCGATAACGCTCATTGCGACAATGCTTTATAACTTCGGCAATCGGCTGATCTGCAAAGCTCGGCAATTGACCCATGACCATGTTCCTTTAACCAGTAAGACTAGAATAAAGCTGCGCCATTGTACCATAATCTATATCAAATTATCTGCATATGATCGGATATCTAGCTATGAAATTTCCTTATGTAGCTTCCATATCGTTAGGATTCGTTGATAACTGATCAATTGAGCCAGGTAGAATATTAATCTATAACAAGTTCGGGTTTTGCTTGGCGATAGCCTAAGCAGAAATGAGCTTTTTAGCGACGAGACGCTCTGAGGTAGCTAATCCCAGAGCGTCTGGTTTTAATTATTGAACCGTCACCCACGGCAGATACCAACGCACAATGGTTGGGGTCGGCGATGGTGTGATCGAAGGACTTACCGTTGCAGTTACCGTCGCGGTCGCGGTTGGGGTTGCTGAAGGTGTAGTCGTCAGCGTGGCCGTCGCGGTTGCGGTTAGCGAAGCAATTGCCGTAGCGCTGGCGGTCGCGCTTGCCGTCGCAATCGCGGTTGATGTTGCTGATGGAACCACCGTTGCGCTTGCCGTTGGTGTTGCACTGGCCGTGGCTGAAGGTACTGCAGTGGTACTTGCCGTTGGCGTTGCGGTCGCAGTTGGTGTTGGGGTTGGCAATGGATCAACGCTGCTGGCGCTACAGTGGCCAGCATAATCACAGGCTTTGGCAATCACCACGCTTTGGCTATGCCCATTGACCCGACAATTGACGCTGAGCCGATTGATCCGTGCTGGATTTGGGTAGTAGCCATAGCTGATTGAACTTCCAGCACATGGCGAGATCAACGAATTTTCATCAATAAATAAGTCCTCGGCGCTGATGACATAATCGGTGTAGCTATTCGCGCCGCTGCCACCTTGGGTTGCATTGATGCTGACCCGTGGCGCTTGGGTGTCGATGCTACCACGCCAGATAATTCGTTCGTCGTTGGTGTTGGCAAAGGCATCGTTGCCGCGAACATGCAATTGATAAAAGCCTTCGCTGGCGGCTGGTGGGTTGTAGCTCCAAGTTGCCAGATCTGTGCCTTGCGCTTGAATTGGTGCTGCTTGCCAAACTTCGCTGCTGGGGCTGCCATCAAAATGATAGGGTTCGAGCCAGATTTGGGCCTGGTTTACACCCGCATGCTCGGTTTGGGCCAACGCATAGATTTCACGCGCCGATAAGGCTCGCTCATAGATTTGCACTTCATCAAGTTGCCCATTGAAGAAGCCGCTGTTTGGCTTGGCTGCACCAATCTGTAACGGCAGATTGCTGGCAGTGCCAAAGCTTTGTTCAACGCTGCCCAAATGTGTGCCATTCAAATAGGCTGTCCATTCACTGCCAGTTTGCACCAAGGCCACATGCTGCCATTGATTTGGCATGATTGTGGCGCTAATGCTGCTGGTTGTGCTGCCATTGAATAAGCGAATGCTGCGATAATCGCTGGCAATTTGCCAGTTGTAACGGGTGTTGCTGCTATCAGCCAAAGCCAAAATACTATAGGCCGAGCCAGGGCTGCTATTCCAAGCTGGCTTGATCCATACGCTGAAGCTGGCTTGGCTTAGGTTCAAGCTAGTAGTTGCCGCTACGGTCAGGCGTTGTTGGTTGGCTGGGTTGAAACTGGCGGCCATGCCAAATTGGCCAGTTGCACTGCTGGGGCAGGCATTACAGCTTGCATGCTGATTATTGCCGCTGCTATCGTTGCGCGGTGCAAGCGTTTCAAAGTGATAGCTGGCGACGGCTCCATGCCAGCTTGGCAGCTCGTTGAGTGTGCCGCTGATCTGCCATGTTTCGCTAATTAATGGTGTGGCTACGATCGTTTGGAACAGATCGACGCTTGGTGGGCGGGCATCAAGCAGCAAGGTTTGCTGTTGGTTTGATCGCAGGGCGGTTATTAATTGGTTGCCCACCTGATCAACCGCGCTAATTTCGACCCGATAGCTGCCGCTTGGCCGACTGCCACTAATGTGATAATCGATCGACCAACGTTCGCCCGAAACCTGCGCTTGTTGCCAACTTTCGCTGCCAATCAAACGATTTTGCTGATCGAACAAGCCAATCAAGACTTTGGTTTGCTCAAGGCCGCTGCCTGCAATCCCACTGCCAAGCTGAGGATCGCTGATCGTTCCCGATAGTGCTAGCGTCCATTGGAGATCATGGTTGGCAACTGGCTGTAACTCACGCCAGTTTTGGCTGTGCTCTAGGGTGGCGATTGGGCCAGCGCCATCAACATACAGGGTCGTTGCGGCGCTGGTGGTTTCATGGCCAACTGCATCAACCGCGCGGAAAATCACTTGGTAGATTCCTGCGCCGCCAAATTCGCTGGGGTCGATCACTGGACACCAAGCGGCGTTATTGGCTTGGGCTTCGGCACATACCGCAACGCTCGTCCAAACATAATCGCTGGCTTGTGGCCCACGCACGCCCATATCAACCAAGCTGACGCGTGAACTTGGGTCGGTGGCCGAAACCGCTAGTTGGAATGGCGCATTGGCTCGATAATGATTGCTCGCCAACAAACTAACGCTTGGCTGATCGTTATCGATCGTCAAATAGCTAGTTGAACGCGCCCGATACCAACGTAAATCGCGCAAATAAAGGTTGTAGATTTCGGCGGTGCTCAACTCGCGTTGATAGATTGTAAGTTCATCGAGTTGTCCACGGAATTGGTCGTTGAACAGGCCTTGTTGATCGGTGCTTGCGCCGATATACAACGGGTCGTCGCTATTGATTGGTACGACACTGCTGCCTGCGATGGTGTCGATATATTCGCCATCGACGTAGAACTTGGCATCATTGCTAGCATCGAATACGACCGCGACTTGTTGCCAAACCCGTGGGGCAACCGTGGCGCTGCTGCTATATTTGAAGCCGCCAAAGATGCCAAAATTCAAGGCTGAGCCGCTCAAGCCAAAGCCAAAGCCATTGACTGAGTTATCGCGGCCTGCGGCGATAAAGCGTTGCAACGAGGTGGTGTCGGTGATGGTATCGGGCTTGATCCATGCCAAAATTGTGAATTGATTTTGTAAATTATTGATTGCATTGGCTCGATCAACTTGAATTGCGCCTTTGCCATCAAACAACACGGTGCGGCCAATTTTGCCATCGGTGCCAGGTGCTGGGTTGTGGCGATACAACGCTTGATCGTCAATCGTCCAGCGCAGGGTGAGGCGATTGCTGCCCTGTTGGAAAATGGCACTGCCATTGCCCACAGCTTTTACATCAATCGTTTTGTTGGCGATTAGGCTGGTGCTGCCATCGCTATTGATCAAACCAACGCTCAGTTGATCGCCAGCACAGAGCACGCTGCTGGCTGAGAGCGGTTGGGTAACTTGGGTATTCAAGCGCAGGCTGGCGAGCCGATCATTGGCTTTCGCCACATAAATGGTGCTCGGACTTGTGGCCAATTGATTCGCGCGAATGCTCTCAAGATCGAGCGTGGCACATTGGGTTGTGATCGGTTTGCCCAAATAACCAGCTTGTGAGCTATCGTGAAATTCGCTGGCGTTTTGTTCCTCGTCGAATTCAAATTTCAAAATTGGTGCTGAAGTCGTGTATAAGGTTTGAATTTGGCTCGCGCTCAACACCACCTGATAAATCCGCAGATCATCCAAGTAGCCCCGATAGAAATCGCCACCATCGCCTTGATTTGCTCCAATCGTTGGAAACTGCGAACTCATGCTGGCGTGGGTTCCATTGGCTCCAGGCAAGGCAGTGCTAGCAGCCAACTGACCGTTGATATAGACCGTTGCTAGTTGGTTGGCTTTATCGTAATTGGCAACCACATGGCTCCACTGGCCTTCTGGTAGCTCAAATGGCACGATAAAGCTAGCATTGCCACCACTGGCGGTCGAGCCATCAAGATCGATCGTGATCAAGAAGTTGTCATAGGCGAGGCGTAACCCAGTTGCATTATTGGGGTTGCGCAAATCGGCAATCGTGCCACTATTGCCATTGACCCATGCGGCAATCGTTGTGGCTTCAGGGCTACAACATTGGTCGCTGAAGCGCAGATGATCGCCATTGCCATCAAAATAGGCCGCTCGCTCGACATAGCCACGTAAGCCAGCACTCGGACAATCGGGATTGCTACAGTCGAGGTTAGTTTTATCGTAGCCCAAATTCGACCAATAGCTCACATTGCCAACATTTTTGAAAACTTGCGAGCCTGGCACATCTTCAAAGGGCAAGAAGATTGGCAGTTTGTTGGCGTTGAGGTCGGTTACCGGATAGCCAATGTTCTGTTGTAGGGCAATTGCGGTTTCGGCTGATTGCTCAAAGCGTTGTTGACTGCTGATAATGTTGGCATTAACTTGGGCGGTGCTGCTGACCACTTTGCTGGTTTGGGCAGGCAAGTGGAATGGCGCAAAATCGGCAGCGATCTTGATCGCCGGATAGGTGCTTTGCATCAAGAATTGCACTGCATCACGCTCGATCACCGCTGGAATAACCACCAACTCATCAAGTTGACCTTGGTAGAAGTTGCTGTTATTCAGGGCTGCGCCAATGCGTAAATGCGGAATATCGAGCCGATTGAGATGCCCAGTGCCACTGATTGCCAAGGTTCCATCAAGATAAAGTTTGAGCGTGCCAGTTTGTTTGTGGCGAGTGGCAACAACATGATGCCATTGATTATCGTTAACTGCGCCAGTTTTGATTGTGGTGCTTGTGCCGTCGCTGCTGCCAAGTCCAAACATTACTTGGCCATTGTTGCCAAGGCTGATGCCAAAATCGTTGCTTGGACTAAGCACGTTACCATCGATCAAGCCTGCGCCTTGCCACCAATTGCTCGCCGCGCCGCTGGTTTGGTTGCTACGCAGCCAAAAGCCAATGCTAAAATCTTCGCTGATGCTGCGATCAAGCAGCAAACTATCGTTAAGGCCATCGAAATTAAGCGCTTGATCATAACGACCATTTTGCTCAACGCTGGGGCAGGTGAGCAAAAATTCACAGCTGGCAACCCGAGCTTGGTTGACATGATTGCGCATTTCGCTATCAAACGGCGGTGCATCGAAGCTTAGGTTATAGCTACCTTGAATAAACAAATCATCGATCGAAGCCTTGAGCGGATTGGTATTAGCCACCGAGCGTCCGATGCGGCTGGGCGCTAGCTCCAACGCACCAATCGTAAATTGACTATCGATCAGCACTAGACTGCCGTTAGCATAGACCATCACGCTGGAGCGGCTGCTGGAGTTGAAGGCAATCACAAAATCGAATTCAAGCTGAACCCAGGTGTTAAGGTTGGCTTGGCTGAAAATTGTGCTTGAGGTCAGGGTCGTGCCAGGTGAAATGTGCATAACCAACTGGCCGCTGGAATTAATCGTCAGATCCAAACAGTAGCTATTGCTGTTGGCGCAAACGGTATCGAGCAAGCTGACGACTTGGCCGCTGGCTGGCAGTTGCTCAAGTTTGACCGCCATTCGCAAGTTGCGTTCACCAGGCGTAAAGCTGGCATTATTGGGCAAATTAAGATAATCATCGTTACCATCAAGCCGAATTGCTTGGCCCTTGAAGCCTTGTCGTTGATAACTTGGACAAGTGGCGGTTGTACCACAACTCAGCGCTTGTTGGTTGCCCGCTGTGTTGTGATAGTAATTGCCAGTATAGCCATAATCTTCGTTGAAATTCAGGTCAAGCACCCGCACATTTTTTTCGTTGGTTGCCCAGAGATAGCCCAAACTGCCTTGAAAAGCCTTGTTGTTGGCGTTCGCGCCCAACATTGCATTGCCGATATTCAAGCGTGGCCAATAACTATAATCCAGCCGACTATCTTGAGTTCCGTTGATCGAAAGCGTCGTGCGGCCCGTTGTATCGCTGAAATTGCGATAATCAAGCTGAACCTCAACCCATGTATTAAGATTGTTGGTGAATGAATAAACGCTATAGTGCGGTTTGCGCCATGTGCTATCGGTGGTGCTACCGTTGTAATAACTGCTGCTGGTGCTGCCGCCAACGCTGATAACCAAATTGCCAGCACTATTAATCACAATCTGTAAATCGCTGGTTGCGCTGACGACGCTACTATAAATTGTGGCGGTTTGGCCGGAAGCTGGCAACTGCTCAAGCTTGATTGAGAATTTGAGCGAACGTAGCATTTCGCCAGTTGCGATATCCGCATCAAGTTGCATCGGAATGATCAGTTGATCATCAACGCCATCGAAGCGCACGGCATAATCGCGACCGCTGAGCAATTCGCTGGTTGGGCAACGCTGGCCAAGACAATAGGCGGTTTCATTGGAGCCAGCACTATTACGATAACTTTGTTGGCGATCGAGCGTTTCCATGCGCAAGGCAATATTAGGATTCGTCAGATCGGGATCGCTGGTTTGGTTGTTGGCAGTCAGTTGGCCATTGACGCTTTGGGCCGGTAAGGTGTTGGAAATCGTGGCTTGATAGCTCAACTCTGCACCTGGAGCCAATAACCGATCATTGGGATTGTAGCGTCCTTGCATCAGATCGTTGATTTTGGCGTTGCCGAGCGTGCGATCGAACACCGCCACTTCATCAAGTACTCCTTTGAAATTGTTGGCGGCTTCGTTGCTGTTGGAGTTACTACGGCCAACTTTTAATGTGTCGTTGGCGTTATCGCGGTTGGTGCTGCGATAGTTGGTGCTGGCTCGATTGGTGCGGTCAACGCCGTCGATGGAGATCGTCCCAGTCAAGTTGGGGTAATCCCATTCGACGGCCACATGATGCCAGTGATCATCGTTGACACTTTGGTTGCTGGTGATGTAGTTGTTGCCAAAGCCGACGAATGTTGGTTGGCCGTTGGCATTGATGTAGAACGATTTTTCGCCGCGTTCCCATGTGCTATCACCATCGTTTTTGGTGATGATCGCTTGTTTGGTGCTGGTAGTTTTGACCCACGCAGCCAGGGTAAAGCTGGCTTGGGCTAATTCGAGCATACCAACATTGCTATTCAGTTGATCGTTTGAGCCATCGAATTTAACCCCATTGGCATAGCGCCCAATCGCCAAACTTGGACACTGGGTTGGGCTACAACGCAGGGTGTGATTCGCGCCTGAGCTATCGGCAAAAGCTTGACTTTGTTCGCGCTCGCCAAATTGCGCCAACAAACGCGGGGCGTTTTGCTCGTTGACGGTGAGTTGTTCGATCTCCACTAAATTATCAATCAATGAAGGATCGGTGGCGACCCACGGATTGAAGCCAAAGGTATATTCTTCTAAATCGCTGAGCGAATCGTTATCAGCATCGCTGCTATTGCCCGACCAAATCCGCGCTAGCTTGGTTTGGTTGCTGTTCAGATCGGTGTAGGCGATCAGCCAACCCTGTTTGAACTCAACATAATCAACTAGGCCATCGCTATCGCTATCGCGTTTGAGCGGGTTGCTATGGTAGGCATGCTCCTCAAAATCGCTCAATTGATCTTGATCGCTATCAGCATTAAGTGGATTTGTGCCGTTGCTTAGCTCAACATAATCTGATAAGCCATCGTTATCGCTATCGAAGCGCGTGTCATCGGGGTCAACGCCGCCCAAGGCTTGGCTGATCAAACCATCGCCATCAGCATCTTTAATCTGGTTAAAGCGCAGATCGGCGTTCATGTTCCAGTCGAGGTTGGCAAATTCTTCGATGGTATCGGGCAAAATGTCGAAATATTGAAATTCGCCAATGTTGGAATGGCTTGAACATTTGGTGTCGTACCACGTGCAATCGACTTCAATGGTTGTGACCAACCAACAGCCTTCATAGGGTGCGACTGAAGCTTCGGTGATAAATAACTGCTGATCTAGTGAGCGATTGATGCCTGTGCCAACCTCACTGAATGGCAAGGCTTCTGGCAGGCTAATCTCGGCGCTGGTTTGAATTTGGCGATTGCCAATTGCATCCCATTCGTTGCGCATTTGATTTTGCGCCAGCGCCGCATGCTGATCGGTGGCGCTGGTTTGCAACCAATAACGGAAGGTTGCACGGCGGGCATCGCCTATGCTGAAATGATTGTTATATTTGAGCGTGTTGGTGACTGCGAAGGTCATGCTCAAGGCATTCGAGCGCACAAACCCCAATTCAGGAAACTTCAAATCAATCGTTTTGCTGGTGATGCTGAGCCGATTGGGATCGCTCAGGTTATCGAGCAGATTGTTGGCTTCGTAGAGTTGATCGGCAATAAATTGGCTCATCCAATCGTTGAAGCCGCGAATATGGAACAGCTTCAAGATCAAATCGACCAACGAAATAATTGCCACAATCAATGGCCCGATAATCGGGATAAAGGCAATCACCAACATCACAAAAATCATAATGGTGGCAGCGATTGCTTGGGCTAAGGCCAAATTGAAGCTATGCGAACCCCAGCCAAATTGGCCGCTGGCCAGTTGGAAGATAAACACCCCCCAAATCATGGTCAGAGCAATCACCAAATTAACTGTGCCCAGCGAACGATTGGCTTTGGCCACCGATTGCAGCATGTTCAAGGTGGAAATTAATGTTGAGCCAGCCCGCACAACCGCCGTCATTTGGCTGACGATCATGGTGATACGGGTAACCACCAGCAACATTGATGCAGCGGTCAGAATAATTTGGCTGGTTTTAATCAGGGTGGCGTTATTGGTGGTCAAGCCAATTAATAGCAAGGTTCCACCTAGCAAGGTCAAGCCAATCGAAAACCCAATCGCATAATTGGTGGCGGCACGAACCGTTTTGAGGCCTTGCAAGGTTGTCGGGTCGATCTTGTCGTGGCTGAGAGTGCGATCAAATTTGGCCCATTTATTGGAGGTTGATTGGGCTTTGCGCAGATTTTTATAGACTTTTTGCAATTGCTCAGCATAGAGATTCGCAGTTGCCGCAAAGCCATGTCCACCGCTTGGGCTTGCATTGACAAACCAGGTTGCTTGATAATCCTGTTCGGTCAACGCATCGGCGCTTGGTTTCCAAACTGGTACGCTGTCGATCTCAGCCAGCCCCAAAAAGCCCTGATTGATACTGGCATAGAACAATTGTGCCCAAATTAATTTGCCTGATAACTCCTCGCCAACTTCATTTTGAATAAAGGCTTGATTATTGCGCAGCGTCGTTTCCAACAAGGTCAGATAATCATCAACTGCATAATTTTGCCAAGTGCCGTTAATATATTGATAGGTAGCCCAACTCATGCCTGCAATCGTAGTTAATTTAATTGTGCTGGGGTTGAGGTCAAGGCGGGCTAGTCCATTGATTAAACCTGCGCCATCTTGTAAATTCAGGCTGCGATTGCTTTTTTCTTGGGCAATCAGCAAGCTTGGGTTGGTTTGGCTGCTATAACTATTAAATTGAGTTTCAAGTAGGTCGCTAATTTGCTGCATCGATACTTGCGAGAGGTAACCTTCGTGTAAGAAATTGCTGGTTTGCACCGCTAGATTGTTACTATTGCTCGACCAGCTTGCAATTTGGCTGGCCAGATTATTGATGCGCACATCGCGTTGGCCGTTGCCTTGGCAGGTAGTGCCGTTGAGCGTATCACAATCGCGACCGCGAATAAACGTGTTATTGAGATTCCAGGCAACCATCCACAGCTCATCGTCAAGTTGCAAATTGCTGTCGCTGCTTGGTTGCTCGTAGATCATTGCGGTTTTTGCGCCATGATCTTCACTAACGCTCATGCCGGCGAGTGACCACTCTTCATCATAGAGCTGCACGATGCTCAAGTTTTCTTGGCGGGCGCAAGTGCTGGGGTCGGCTTCAGCATCAATACATTCATCGGTGATCATCTGCACTAGCCAAACCAAACGCACTTGTTGAGCCGCGCCCCAATTGGCCGTGCCGTTGCTGCCTTGTTCGGGATAATAGAGCATGCGAGCAGCGAAGGCCGCTGGATTACCACCCATGCTATTGCTAACCCGCACAACGGGCACATAGGCCAGCAAATTGCCCGAATTCGTATCCAGATCGCGTATCGTAATGCCATAAGGATCAAGCTCGTTTGAATCGAGCCATTGATCAACGCCCACGCCAAGTTGGCGCTGATTATTCTGGTAAGTCGTGGTAATTGGCAAGTTGGCATAATGGCCAGTGCTGTAGGGCATGGTAATTTCCAGCATTGGCACCATCATCACATCGCCATAATCGGCGTTGATCGCGTTGATTCGAATATCGCTGTTGGTGCTAGTGGCAAAGGTTGTGTCGAGCACCCGCTGAATTTGGCCTTGATTGTCGTTGGCGGGCCAATCCAAAATCCGCGAAGAATAGCTCAAATGCTCAAGATCGGTTGGACGCAACTGAAAATCCACAAAGACTGGGCGGTTGGTTTTGAGGTTATCAATCTGCAACTTGAGCGGATTTTGATCATCAAAAACTGTACTGCTCAGCAAATTGGGCGAAAGATCAACATCATCGTTAATTCCATCGTTGTCGTTATCGCGATCAAACAGATCGGGCTGGCCGTCGCCATCAGTATCAGGGCAGATCGCATTGGGATTATAGGCATTTGAGGTTTGCGACCAAACACCACAATCGACGCTATCGAGCATACCATCTTGGTTGCTATCATTACTGAGTGGGTCGAGATACCATTGCTGGCCTTGATAGCGAAAACCCTTAACTTCCAAGCCATCGGGAATCGAATCACCATCGCTATCGCTGTTGCGCGGCAATGTGCCAAGTTGATTGACTTCCGCGCCATCGCTCAAGCCATCGCCATCGTAATCTTTGGCGTTGCTCACGCCAGTACAATAGCCAGTGCTTGAGCCAAGCGTGGCACAGCTATACCAATCGTCTTCATCGGCATCGCTCAAGCCATCGCCATCGCTATCGCTGCCATTGCTGGCAAGTTGCTTGGGGCTGAGCGCTTGGGCTTCAGGTTTGGTATTGGGTTGCCAAAGGTTTTGGGTTTTGGCGATTGCCTGCTGTTGTAATTCGCCTTGGGCTTGTTGTTCAGTTTGTTCGGCCTGTTTGGCGATTTGCTTGCTGCGGGCGGCGGCAACATTCTCGGCTTGCAGCATGGGCGTGATCAACATAGCACTGATCACGCTGGCAGCCATCATTGTTTGGGTGCGACGCTTACGCCAAAATGCGACAGCCAACGCCAAAAGCAAAATTTCCAAACATGGAATCAAGGCAATTTGGGCGAGTGGTTGCAATTGGTGTTGGGCTTGCTCAAAGCGATAGCCCAACCAACGATCAGGCTGTTGCCAAAACGAACTACTGGCTAAAGCCAAACGACTCTGATCAAAATCGAAAAAATCGGAGCGAATGCTGGCACTAACGTTGGAACCATCGGCTTGGGTTGGTAAATTCAAATTTAGGCTCAAACGGCTGGGCAAGCCATGCTGATCAAGCCAGACTTCGCCTGTACCGTTCATTTGGGCATAGCTGGTGCTGGTATCAAGGCTCATGCCGACCGGTAGCTCGCCACGTTGGCGCAATTGGGCTTCGAGTTTGGGCTGCAAATAGTTGGCAAATTGTTCGCCATTGAAATTAAACGTGTAATGTTGAAACTCCAAGCGCAGATTACCAACGTTGCGAGTTTCATTACCAAGGCTGGTTATCTGCTCAAGCCCCGCTAAAAAGCCCAAGGGATCGCCAGCAGGTGCAAAGAGATCGCTTGATTGCTCGATTGGCTGCCAATTGCCAGTGCCATAGCGCCCAAAACTGCGGCCTTGCTCAATTTTCAGGGCAAAACTATTGCTAGCATGTTGCTCGGCATTGTTGGCAATTGTCATTTCCATACGATCAGCGGCCTGATCGATCTCGCCATTGATGCTCAAACGCTCGGTGCGTTGCGGATTGGCTCCAGCGTTGGCAAGGCTGGGCGCGGTGGTTGTCGTTTGGGCCAGATCAATGCTATAGCGATAACTGCCACTGGTTTGCGCCAATTGCCATGCCCGCTGAATCGGATCATCGGCGCTTGGTAAGGCTTGTGGCGATCGCGCCAGCCCAGCCAACCCTAGACAAAGCAGCGTTAATAAACCGACGATTCGCCATGGCGTAAGCGGATTCAACCAGCCCATAATGCACCCTTTCCTGGGAATAAATTGCAGATTACAACGTCAAAGGTCTTGTGAAATTATTTTTATGACACATGGTGTGTCTTTGATTTGATGAAAAATAGCAACCTGTTGAAATAGTTTGATTCAATTAAGACACATGGTGTGTCGAATTATAAAGATGAGTTGCAGGCTTGTCAAGCGGCAAGTTATGCTAGGATGCGGATAGGTGCAGCTTGATAGGAGAACGAACGATGGAGATTAAACCGTTGGTGATCGGCTTGGGTACGCAGCGACGACTGGTTTTGCATTTTGTTGAACTTGATCTGCGAACGCAACGGGTTTTGGTCAGTCTAACAGTGAAGGATCACTGGTTGCGGGTCGAAGATTTTAGGTGTTGGTTTTCGCGAGCAACACTGGAAACGTTTGCTGAACAGGTTGAGCCTTGGCTAAAGGTTCGGACAACTGATGCAGCATTAATCAGCGATTTTGATTATGGAGAAATTAATAATTTTAGTTTGAAATTGCAAGTCCTTGGAGGGCGGGGCGATATTCGGGTGGTGTATGCGCTCGATGCAACTGAGCATGAATTTCTTGAGGCGAACGGAGAATTTGATTTCAATCTGGATTTTCTATGGCAATTTGTGACTGATATTCAACAAAATGTTGCTAGGCTTGAGCAGATCTGGAATGATCCTGTGCATTTGGCTACCTATCCTAATTTGTATCCTTTATTTGAACCAATCGATTAATTTGTAAGATCTGGCACGATGGACGCTCGCTAACTTGCCTGCTGATCATTAAGTAATCTAGTGCGGTACAAACGCCCTGCGGCTAAGCGCTACAGGGCGTTGATTATTCAAATCTAAACCTTGTGCTGGGCCATAAAGCACAGCTTATAGATCGTCGATTGGCGCACTTTTAAAAACCTTGAACAAGAACCACAGCGATGGCAACAGAATTAACAAGCCCAAGGGCAAGGCGACCAAAATGAACACAAGCGTTGACCGAGGAGCTGCAGCTGCCGCTAAAGTCACATCGGGATAAATGATGTAGGGATATTGGGCGATGCCCCAGCCTGCCAATAAACAGCTAATTTGGACGATTGCTGCGCCTCGCGCAAGTTGAAAGCGCCAACGCAACAAGGCCCAGCCTGAAAGCAACGCCGCAAGCACCCCAATTGTCAACACTGGTGCAGCTCGAATACTAATCAAGCCTTCCCACAAATGTTGGGCCGTGAAATAGAGTAATGGTAAGCTTAATAACGATAAGCCAACTACTGCCGTACCTGCCAGCAAGGCCCGTTGGCGAAAATCGGCTTGTAATTCGTCGCGGGTTTCCAGCGTCATGTACACGGCGGCGAGGTAGGCACATAAGGCTAAGGCTAATAAACCCATGGCGATTGCCAAAGGCGTAAGCCAAACAATCCCCTCACTTTGCACAACTCCATTGATTACCCGCAATTGGCCTGCCGAAACTGCACTGAGCGCCATGCCCAAAATCACTGGAGTGATGACGCTGGCCGCCCCAAAAATCGTACCCCAACGCTGGCTGCTTTGACTGGGTTTTTGCTCAGCTTGAGGGCTGTAGGCCCGAAACACAAAGGCCGCGCCGCGCAGAATAATCCCCAACAGCGCAAGATGGAACGGTGCGAATAGCCCGACGCTCAACGCAGCAAACGCAGTAGGAAAGCCCGTAAACAAGATGACAATGATAAAAATCAGCCAAACATGGTTGGCCTCCCAAACGGGGCCAACTGCATGGGCAATCGCTTCGCGTTGTTGGGTACGTCGCGGCCCCCACGCCAACAAATCCCAAATGCCGCCACCAAAATCAGCGCCTGCCAGAATCGCATAGGTAATCACGCCCAGCAAGCCAATCGCGGCTACCACAACCTCAAGCGGCATGGGTCGCCTCGCTTTCCTTGGCTTCGGCGGGATAGCCCGTTGCAAGTTGACGTAATAAGTAGACTAACACGCTTGCAAGACCAATATAGAGCAAACTAAACAGATAAAACACCTGTGGCACGCCAGCGACCGTGGTAACTGCGTCGCGAGTACGCATCACCCCATAAATAATCCACGGCTGACGGCCAACCTCGGTCACAATCCACCCCGCTTGCAAGGCGATAAAGCCCAAAGGTGAGCCAAGCACCAAAGCCCATAAGAGTCTGCGACTCAGAGAAAACTTGCCTCGCCAACGTCGCCACCAAAACCACAAACCTAAGCCAATCAAGGCAAAGCCAGCGCCAACCATCACCTGAAAGGCGATATGTGTGATCACCACATTTGGGCGTTCGTCAGGCGGAAAGCTATTCAAGCCACGTAATTCGGCATTGAAATCGTTGGTGGCCATAAAACTCAGTGCCTTGGGAATTTCAATCCCAAAGTGAATTTCACCAGTCTCAGGGTCAGGAATCCCACCGATCAACAAGGGTGCACCAGCCTGAGTTTCAAACAAGGCCTCCATGGCAGCCAATTTGGCTGGCTGATCTTTGGCGACGCGTTGGGCACTAATATGACCACTAATCGGCTGTAACAAGGCGGTTACGGTTGCCAAGCCCAAGCTAATTGTCAAGGCCGAGCGATGATAGCGGTCGTTGCGGCCTTTGAGCAAGCCCATCGCATACACGCCCGCAACGGCAAACCCAGTGGCAATATAGCACGACAAGGTTGAGTGCAAGGCCATATCGAGCCAAGCAGGCGAGAGAAACGGCGCAAGCGGATTGACATTAACCGCCTTGCCATCAACTAAATCAAAACCAACGGGCGTTTGCATCCAAGCATTCGCAGCCACGACTAATGCGCCTGAAAGCATCCCGCTGATCGCCACTGGAATTCCAGTCAGCCAGTGGGCTAGTGGCGAGAGCCGCTTCCAACCATAGAGATAGAGGCCCAGGAAAATCGCCTCGATAAAGAAGGCAAAGCCCTCAAGCGTAAAGGCTGAACCAATGATACTGCCAGCAAAACCCATAAATGTTGGCCAAAGCAAGCCCAACTCAAAGGCTAGCGCCGTGCCTGAAACAGCGCCAATTGCAAAGGTGAGCGCGGTGGCTTTAGCCCATTTTTTGGCTAGGGCGAGATAGTGAGCTTGCCCCGTTTTCAAGCCCAAGCCTTCGCTAATAACCATAAGCAAGGGAAAGCCAATGCCCAACGCCGCAAAGACCATGTGAAACGCGAGCGAGACCTCCATCTGCGCTCGGGCTGCGGTCAAGGTATCCATCTGTATTCCTCCGCAAAAATTTGGAGAACCCCCTAGCCATAAGCGTACCGAGAATGAGCCAATCAACCATCAGGCCATGATTGGAATGATTCTCAGGTCTAAACCTGAGAATGGGTTTGATGATATTGATATGATTGAAATATAGGTGAGTGGTATCAATAGATTCCCTTCTCCCAGCAATTGGGAGAAGGGTTGGAGTGTGGGGGTTATTTGGTGAGATCTGCGGCGGCTTGGGCCATAATCGGAATAACTGCCCCAAATTGGGCAAAACGGGCATCTTTGGTTTGGCCACGTTGATAGCGGGCATAAATCTGGGCCAAAATGACCACTAAACGATAGAGGCCAAGCACATGGTAATAGCGGATATGGCTCACATCACGGCCTGAACGCTCAGCATAACGCGCAACCAACTCTTCACGAGTGGCAAATCGCCCATCGGTCGGCATCATGGCTACTGCTTGCAAGGCTGGCGGATCATCAGGCTGGCTCCAATAACATAACAAGG
This sequence comes from Herpetosiphon gulosus, assembly GCF_039545135.1. Lineage (NCBI taxonomy): Bacteria > Bacillati > Chloroflexota > Chloroflexia > Herpetosiphonales > Herpetosiphonaceae > Herpetosiphon > Herpetosiphon gulosus. Next base: position 101,385 of record NZ_BAABRU010000016.1, read on the forward strand.
TACCCAAATCAGCCAATGGCTCGCCCAAGGTACACATATCCCAATCGAATACCGCGATCAATTGGCTGGGATCGTTCTGGCGAAACATCACATTATCAAGTTTGTAGTCGTTGTGGACAAGGGTTGGGGCTGAGGCTGGGGGTTGTTGCTCGCAAAGCCAAGCGTAGACATTCTCCATTGCTGGTAGATCATCGGGTTTGGCTTTGTTCCAACGCTCATACCAACCAACAACTTGACGTAAGATAAAGCCATCGGGTTTGCCGATATGGCTCAATCCAATCATTGAATAATCGACAGCATGCAGATCGGCGAGGGTATCGACCAAGGCTAAACTAAGGGCACGTGGTGCTTCGGAAGTGTTAAATTGATGCGGCAATTCGCGACGGACAACCGTACCATGGCGGCGCTCCATAATAAAAAATGGTGCACCAATGATTTCAGGTTCGTTGCAGAATAAAAAGGTTTGGGGAGCCTGAGCAAAGGCTGGATGTAATTGCGATAAGACCCGATATTCGCGGCCCATATCGTGGGCTGAGGGGGCAACTGGGCCAAGTGGCGGGCGACGCAGCACATATTCATAATGACCATAATCCAGCAGATAGGTCAAATTGGCAGCGCCGCCCCCAAACTGGCGCACGGTCAAGGGCTGGCTTGAACCAGGCAACTTATCGTATAAATAATCGGCTAAAGCTGATTCATTCAACTGTTCATCAGGCCGAACTTGAATCGTATCCATGGGTTGTACCTCGGGACACTACACGCAAACTAGGCTTTGCGCTCAGGATAACCGTAACGCTTCAAGATTTCACGGGCTACGACCATTTTATGCACTTCATCTGGCCCATCGTAAATCCGTGATGCCCGCCCTTGCCGCCACATAAAGGCCAGCGGCGTATCATCAGAAACGCCCAAACCACCATGAACTTGAATCGCCCGATCAAGCACATTCATCAACATGGCGGCGACACTAAATTTAATTAATGAGATATCGATGCGGGCTGATTTAGCCCCAGCTTGATCAATTTGCCAAGCAGCGTGCAACACACTCAGCCGAGCAGCTTGAATTTCCGCAGCACTTTCGGCGATCCAATGTTGCACCATTTGCTTATCGGCCAACGGCCCACCAAATGCCACCCGCTTGGTGCTATATTCACACATCAAATCGAACGCCCGTTGAGCCTGACCAAGCCAGCGCATACAATGGTGAATGCGGCCTGGACCAAGCCGAGTTTGGGCGATGGCAAAGCCTTGGCCACGCTTGCCCAGCAGATTTTCGGCTGGCACACGTACATCGGTATATTCAATTTCCCAGTGGCCACCACCAGTTGTATGGCCCATCACCGAAATTGGCCGCACCAAGGTTAAGCCAGGGGCTTCAGCAGGCACAATAATTTGGCTATAGCGCAAATGAGTCGGGGCATTGGGGTCGGTCATGGCCATAACGATGCCAAAACCTGCACCATTGGCGTTGGTGCTATACCACTTGCGCCCGTTAATCACCCACTGATCATCAACTAATTCAGCAGTTGTCTGAAGCAAGGTTGGGTCGGCTCCGCTGACATCTGGCTCGGTCATGCTGAAAAATGAGCGCACATCGCCTTGTTGCAAAGGCCAAAAAAAGTGCTCGTGCTGAGCAGGCGTGCCGTAGTGCCAGAGAATTTCGGCGTTGCCACTATCAGGCGCGTTCGAGCCAAAAATGCGCGGCGCAAAGTACGAGCGCCCAATAATTTCGTTGAGCAGCCCATATTCCATAATCGAGAGGCCCATGCCGCCAGCTTCGCGGGGCAAATGGCCGGCCCACAAACCCAATTCCTTGACTTCTGCTTGTAATTGCTTGATCTCAGGATGATCTTCGGAGCAAGCAGGATAGGCCTTTTCGTCATAATCGAACCATGTTTGCTCGTTAGGATAGACTTTTTCAACCAAAAATTGGCTAATTTGTTCGCGCATTGCCGCAATATGGCTGGGAATTGCAAAATCCATGGGCTTCGTTGCTCCTTGGTGGAGTGGGCCTTATTTGGCCCACGACATCCCTGAATCGACATCAAACAAGTCGCGCCGAATATCGACTGGTTGGCTGAGGCTTGGTGTGCTACCCTGAATCGTGAGATCAGCGATCGAGAGCGTGACTTGATCGCTGATCGTGAAAAAGGCTAGTTTTGTGCCATCAGGCGACCATGTGGCTTGGCGCGAGCGTCCGGTGCTGGTGAGTTTAACTGGAGCGCTGCGCACTTTACCGTTGGCATCGGGGGCTGGCACGATAAACACATCACTATAGCCATTTTCGCTTTTGGTGAAGGTCAGCCATTTGCCATCAGGCGAGAAGGCTGGATCAATCGCACCTTTAAATGTATCTTCGCTCGGCCCTTGCAGCACCCCATATTTATCGTTGCCACCTGGCAGATCAAGCACCGCGTAGCCCAGCTGAATCTCAGCCGCCTCGCAGCCAAAGCAGCGTTCGGCTTGGCTATAGACAATCATCGATCCATCATCAGACCAGGTTGGGTGGCTCAAATCGGTATCTGCTTGAACAAAGCGTTGGAAACTAGCCTCAGGAAATTGGCCAGTACCAATCCGCCGTGTGCCATAGATATACAATGAAAGCGGATATTCTTGGTAGCCGCCGCCAACATCGCGCGGTGCTTGGGCTTGCGAAACATAACTAAGAAACTGCCCATCAGGCGACCAACGCGGATAAAACGCCCAACGCAGGGTTTGAATATGATCTTCCGAGCGGGCTGCGATATTGGTTGGTTCGTTATTGGTGACCTGCTGTTTGTTGGAGCCATTGGCATTCATCACCCAAATATCGGCGAAACTCTCTTCGCGCTGAATATAGGCGATTTTGCTCCCATCGGGCGACCAACTAGGCTGGTATTTTTTGTGCGATGTGGTAATGCGTCGAGCCTCAGTGCCTTCGTGAACCCAAATATCACCTGAGCCGTTTTCGACCCGCACGAACAGCAATTTGCCGGGAATATCGCGCTGATCTTCGACCACAATTTGGGTGGCTTGGGTTTCATCGACCGCTGGTTGGGCTTCATTTGTGGGGAGTGGCTGCATCGTTGGCAGGGCTGAGCCTGCTTCACTACAGGCGGCTAACAAACACACTAGGATCAACAAATAGAACGAACGTCTCACACAGAACCTCAATCTGGCTATAGGGTTAGTTGATTTCAGTGGTACGCGGTAAGAGTACGCGCAGCGCTTGCGGAACTACCCGAAAGGTCATGGGTGTTGTGCCAATCGCATCGCCATCGACTTGAATTGGCAAAGGCTTGGAGCAGGCAACCTCGATCTCACGAGCTTGCACATACTCTAAGCCTTGGATCACACCATAGCCACGGAACAAAATTCCAGCTAGCAATTTAGGGGCATCAAGGGCACTATCGCCCATCATGGTACAAACATCGAGCATGCCATCGCGCATGGCTGCCCGATAGGCAATATTCAACACACCACCATACAGCCGTGAGTTGCTAATTAATACAAACAGGGCATTGCCTTTGAGCGGCTGGCCGTCAAGGCTGATGCGGGTGCGCGTGCCCCGCAAACGCCAGAGCACTGGCAAGCTTTTGATCACATAGGCCAAGCGGCCTAGGCGTTTTTTATCAGCTGAATGGACTTCGCGAGTAATCGCGGCATCCAAGCCAACGCCTGCCATTAGCAAAAAATAGCGCTCGTTAGCTTGGCCAACATCAACCAGCTCGACATGACCATCAACCAATTGTCGCGCCGCATGCAATGGATTGAGCGATTGTTGGAGTTCGCGAACCCATACATTGCCTGTGCCAACTGGTAACGCTCCCAGCGCGGTATCGGTGCCAACGAGGCCATTCATGACCTCGTTGATCGTGCCATCGCCGCCAGCCGCCACAATTAAATCGTTGCGTTTAGCTTCTTCGCGGGCAAAACTGGTGGCATCGCCAGCCTTGCGGGTTTCGCGTAGCCGCACTTGCCAGCCTTGGTTGCTGCGCCATTCGGTAATGCCTTGGGCGATCGCGCGGCGTTGGTGGGCATTGCCTGCATTTGGATTAAGAATAACAGTTACACGCTTCATTCGTTGTCGTTATCATCATCATTATTAAAATTCAGCGCTGCCTGCGCTCCACGGCGTTCGATGCTTTCCAGCAAGGTTGCTGGGGTTTCGATCCAGCCACGGCGCAGGGCATAGAGCACCGCTTGCGTTCGATCATTCAGCGAAAGCTTGCGCAAAATCGATGAAATATGATTTTTGACGGTTTGGGTGCTAATTTTGAGTGCATCGGCAATATCTTTGTTGGTTGCGCCGCTAGCGATATGCTCTAGCACCTCAATTTCACGGTCGCTCAACGGCGAGAATAAACTAATATCGAGATCCGGCTCGGCCACGATGCCAGTTTGCAAACCACGAAACTGGGTCAAAATCCGGTCAGCAACCCGTGGATCTTCAAACATCACATCGTTGATTACATATTCGCCACGGGCGACGCGCCGCAAGACAGTTGCCAAGGTTTTGGGGCTAATTTCCTTGGAATAATAGGCGGCAGCTCCAGCTCGTAAGGCGTTGAAGGCATGCTCGTCGCTTTCGTAAACGCTCAACATCACCACGCCGATGTTGGGATATTGGCGGCGAATCGTGCGGGTAAACTCCAATCCATCCATGTTGGGTAAATTCAAATCAGTCAGGACTACATCTGGCTCATGCTCAGAAATTAAGACCAAGCCTTCTTCGGCACTAGAACCTTCTCCAATGATCTTGATATCGCGTTCGCTCGAAAGCGCCCAGCGAACCCCTTGCCGAAACAATGGGTGATCATCGACCATCAGCACTTTGACTGTTGCATACATAGTGGTTCCTTTGCTAATGTAGCACGCCAGCGCTGCCAAGCTTGCTCGACCGTGTAGGGAATATACATTCCTGCTTGGGTCAATAAACTGACAGTCGTTGGAAGCGGTAGCCCAACAACGGTTGTAAAACTGCCTTTAACCTCTTCGACCAAGCGTCCGCCGATGCCCTGTACGCCATAGGCTCCGGCTTTATCCATTGGCTCACCAGTTGCGATATAGTCCCAAATTTCAGCATCGCTGAGCGGGCTTAAACGCACTTGGGCAGCAGCCAACTCGCATAACGGTTGGTCTGAGGTGGTGGGCAGCACCACAACTCCGGTATAAACAGTATGCCAACGTCCGGCGAGGCGGCGCAGCAATTCATAGGCATGAGCCGGATCACGTGGCTTGCCCAAGATCAACGAATCAATCACCACAATCGTATCAGCAGCCAAAATCGCTGCTGAATGACCAACTTCGCGGGCGGCTTGGGCTTTACGCCACGCTAATAAGGTTGGGTGATTGGCGAGGCCTAAGTCGAAGGCTGGGAGCAACTCCACAATCGCTGAGGGCACTTGATCTTGGCGCTCTTCCCCATCATTGGCTTCAATTATAAACGACAGCCCCAAACTACTTAACAAATCATGTCGTCGGGGTGAGGCCGAGGCCAGAATTAAGCTATCCACGCTGCATGGTACTCCACAAGCCAAACTCAATTGTTGTTCATCATAACGCAAACAGGCAAAGCTGCAAGTAGCAATTAGGCTTCGTCATCATCCTCAAGCAGCCGATCATCGCTGTGCAGGGTCACGCCATCATTGGCAACCGCTTGTTGGGCAATGTAACGATTGGGGGTGTTGAGGTTGGTCCAGCCGCCTGCATCACGCAAGGCTTGCACCGGAATGTTGGTTTGGGCAACTCGCGTGGCCCACGAATGGCGCAAATCATGCGGCGCAAGATTGTTGATGCCAATTAATTTGCCAAGCTGCACAATCCGTTTGTGAATTGCCCGCTCCGAAATGCCAAATCCAACATGGTTGCCCTTATGATCAAAGGCTGCTAGCAACGGTGTTTTGAGATCAAGCGGTTGGGCGATAACTTTTTGATATTCACGCAAGGCCTTGGCCGTATCGCCGATTAGCCGATGTTTTTGCACTTTATCAACTTTTGGGCGATCGACCAGCAAGATTTTGCCTTGCACATGCTCCCACTTGAGCACGACCACCTCGCCACAGCGCATGCCCAAATCGACCAACAAACAGACGATCAAATAATCGCGCCAACCAACTTCAGGCATGCGATTGATCGGATTATTGCGGGCGGCCCGTTTGAGTTCGCGAATTTGGCTTTGATCCAAAATATGCGGTGCAGCTTTTTTGGTCGAGAGGCGGGTGGGAGTTTCGGTTGCTTCACGCTGAGCATCGATGCCATCGCCCTCGCGGCGACGATAGCCTTCAACTGTGTGAATCCGGCTCCATGCCTCAAGGCTCAATACACCTGCTTGATGGGCCAAGCGGCAGTACAAGCGCACGGTGCCAAGCCGAATATTAATTGAGCCAAGCGCATAGCCTTCATTCAACATCCAGGTGCGAAAGGTCGTGACGATGCCGACGCTCATCTCAGCCCAAGCAGTTGGCTCGGTGGCTAGAATTGGCACTTCTTGCTCATCAACGGGAATGACGATGCCGATCGAGGTCAAAAAATCGGCGAAAATTTTCAAATCGGTGTTGTGGCGGCGAATTGTTTGGGGGCGTTGACGCAAGCGATATTCGATAAAGCTATGTTGGGCCGAAATCTGATCAGCCACGGCGCTACGCTGCTTCATCACCGTCGTAAAATCGGGCGCAAGTGGATTGTTGCGCTGCGGTGGAATTAACTCTAATTCATCCATGATCTGCCTCGTTGTAGCTCGTTGGCTCAGTTTAGCCGATGGATGAGGCTCTTGTCAAAGCACGCCTGTTCGAGTTTGTCGAGGCAACTTTTTGCTGTGATTGAGTATTGATTATCAATTTGAGATTTAAAAAAGCCAAAATTTTCAAGCGAATTGACTTCGCCATCAATAATCTGCTGAATTTTGTCGATGCGCCATAGTAAGTCGCTGGCTGCAACTATGAATAAATAAAGATCAAGTGGATTGCTTGGGTAACGGGTTTGATACTCTGGATCGTCGCGCAGAAACGGCAGGGCATAGCTCAGAGCCGCATCTAACAATGCACGGGTAATTGGGCATTCGAGCGAATCGATGTAATTCCACGTATCTTGTTGGCCAATAAACAGCTTGCTGGAACTTAACTCGACAAGTTCGGTGCGCTTAACTAGGCTGATAGTGGCTCCATACAGATAGCTACGTAAACGATCAGGCTGTTGCAAAAAAGCGTACAACCCACGCCCATAGATCAGCCAATCCATCGGAGATTCATACCAACGCGTGGTATAGGCAAAATGTCGTAACATAAAACTTGGAAAAATCAGGCCTACACCTAGCTCCATAAGCATATGTTCGCGAGGCTTAGGCAGGCCATTAATCCAGCGCCAGGTTTCATCCCAACGAAAGCGAGGATCTGTTGGCAAGATACCATTAGCATTTGCTGACCATTTGCCGAGGACTGCTGGAGTTGGCGGCATCGGGATGGGAATTGGTTTGGTCAGCATAGGATGGTTTGGGCCATTTTTCTTTCCAACCAAGTTGGAGATAAAACTTCTCATTAATGCAGCTCCCAACTTTAATACTACTCAGGGTTTGAGCATAGCATAGGGTGACAAGTTTAGGGTCAATAACTGGTTCAATATAGAATATTGAATTGCAAAATAAGCTTTAATAATTCAACATTAATAGCTGCTAATTTCAAACCAACCGATCTTAATAGTTTAAGTGCGTTTAGTGGCCTCGATATTCGACTTGTGCATGATTAGGGTTTAAAGCTATGCTGAGGCTATACAATCACTAAAAGAGGAGATTTATTGGATGGATTTAGAAACCTTATTAGCTGAGGCGCAAGGGTTAGTTCGGCCATGGACAATGCTCACTACCGAACCAACCAGTCCCGATCAGCCGATTGCAGGCTATTCTGCCACGATTAAAAACCAGCCGTCGGATTGCTTTGGATATGAAATCATGATTGCGCTGTATGCTCAAACAACAACCAGTTTACCGCCATTAGATGCAGTGTTGCGTTTTGGGTCAACGGCGATTCAGGCATGGAGTAAACCATTTTGCGAAGATAATAATTGGCTCTGTGCCGATGATATGCCTGATCGTTCGTTGGTTGATGCCTATGAAACTGTGTATCAAGCGCAGCATCCACGCTACTGCGAAAATGCGATCGCTTCAATTGGTGGTTGGCATATGGTTTGGCCTGATGGTGATTGGGCTGAGTTGTTAGAACAACAACTGCTTGTTTGTACCTATGCTGAAGCTGAACCTTGGCTAGAAGTTTGGATTGATCGATCAAGAAACTTGAAGGTTGTCGAGTGCTTCAGCTAAGGCAAGCAACCTGAATAGCGAGCTAAATCAATAGCTGTGCAATTTGCTGCTAACTCTTGACGGGCTAGTTTAATCCTTTTATGATAGCTATGTGTGTCTGGAGTGTAGAACAAAAGGACGTTGTATGAATAACATTAAACAGTCACTCGAAGCGGCCATGAACATCGATGGTGCGTTGGGCGTTGCGTTGGTCGATTACACCAGTGGCATGACCCTTGGTACTGCTGGCGGGAATAGCGCCTTGAACTTAGAGTTGGCTGCGGCGGGCAACACTGAAGTAGTACGTGCTAAAATGAAAGTTATGAGTCGGCTTGGTTTGAAGGATCAGATTGAAGATATTTTGATTACCCTCGGTGCCCAATATCACCTGATTCGGATTTTGCAAAAGAAACCCAGTATTTTCCTGTACCTAGCGCTCAACAAACCTACTGCCAATTTGGCGCTTGCCCGAATTATGCTCAGCGAGATCGAAGAAAAAATCGAATTCTAAAACTTGCCTGATTTCAGCTAGATACACAGCAACTGTCAAATGGGGCAGTTGCTTTTTTGTTGGCGAAGAACGGGCAATTCGTGGCGAAGAATTGCCCGAATTATTGGGTCATTATTGATAGGGATTGGGAGTAGTTGCTGGCACTAATCCTGACCCCTGAAAGCTGACTGCTGATCCCTTATACATCCTAATCGGGCTGATAGTGTATTGACAGCTACAAAACACAGTGCTATCGTAGATATAACTAAATACTTTGGTCTTCAGGGTTAGGTGAAATTCCTTATCGGCGGTGATGGTGGTTTAGCCACATAAGCCCGCGAGCCGCAAGGTAGGATGCTGGTGCGAATCCAGAGCCGACGGTCAAAGTCCGGATGGAAGAAGATCGATCAACGTATGTGTACCTACAATGCTGTGGGTTATTTGCGTAATTCAGGCGTGCTGTTTGGTTTCAGCGGTGCTTGGGTTGCTTGCAGCTACGTCGTGATTGACCCTGAGATGATTGATTCTTTTGGGGTTTTTTGTTTTTAGGTACACACTTATGCTTCAAGATTATGGCCGCATGGCCTATGTTGCTGAATATCCTCAAACCACTGTGCGGCGCAAGCAACGCCGCGCTTGGTTGAGTTCGAGTCGGTTGTGGGTTGGGCTTTCGTTGCTAGGCTTGCTGTTGGCATGGCGCGGTTTAGTCGCTTGGCAGCAATACCCAGCTTTTGTTTTGCCAACCCCCGAAGCCGTTGCTAGCCGCTGGTGGCAGGAATTAACCCAAGGTGCGTTGTTGCAACACACCTTGCGCACCTTGGTCGAAGCACTGGGCGGTTTTAGCTTGGCCTTCAGTGCAAGCTTGGTATTGGGCTATATCTTGGCCCATTGGCATTGGCTTGATCGGATTGTCTCGCCGCAATTGGCAATTGTGCAGGCCATTCCAATTGTCGCAGTTGCGCCATTAATTTTGATTTGGGTCGGTGCTGACTTGTGGGCAAAATTGTTGGTTGCCGCCTTGGTTACTTTCTTTCCTATGCTGAGCAGTGTGATTGTGGCTTTGCGCAGCGTGCCCCGCGATATTCGCGAAATGGCGGCGATCAGTGGAGCCAATCGCTGGCAAAGTTTGTGGCAGATTGAATTGCCCTTGGCTTTGCCTGGAATTTTCGGTGGGATCAAAACTGGCCTAGCCTTGGCCACGACTGGCGCGGTTGTCGCTGAATTTATTGGCGGCCGCGAAGGGCTAGGAGCGCTGATTAACATCGCTCGTGGATTGTTTGATACACCGCTGATTTTTGCAGCTTTGCTAACCTTGGGCTTGCTCACATTTGGGTTTTATCAGCTAGCAATGTGGCTAGAACGACGTTTGGTCACTTGGGAATAATTTTTTTGGATGGAGTTTTCAATGCGTTATCGTCGTGTCTTAGCCGTTGTTGGGCTACTTTTTTTGGCGGCTTGTGGTGGGCAAACTGCTACGCCAACCGCCGTTAGTGGTAATGATCAAGCGAAACCATTAACCAAAGTAACGATTGCCATGCCCTATGTGCCGAATATTCAATTTGCCCCATTTTACTTGGCCAAAACCCAAGGTTATTACGAAGCTGAGGGTTTGGATGTAACGTTCGATTATCAATATGAAACTGATTCAGTCCAGCGTGTGGCCAATGGCTCAGTCCAATTTGGCATGGCTGGCGGCGATTCGGTGCTACTGGCGCGGGCGCAAGGTCTGCCGATTATGACCGTTGTAACGATTAGCCAACGTTCACCGATTGTTTTTTATAGCAAAGCTGAGTTAAACATCAAAACACCAGCCGATCTTAAAGGCAAAAGTGTTGGGATTCCAGGTCGTTTTGGGGCTTCATATATTGGTTTGTTGGCACTGATGTATTCAAATTCCTTGCAAGAGAGCGATTTGAATATTCAAGAAATTGGCTTTGCTCAAGTTCAAGCCCTCAGTGAAGATAAAGTGCAGGTTGCTAGTGGCTATGGCAATAACGAGCCAATTCAATTGGCTGAGGCTGGGGTTAAATTAAATATTATTCGGGTGTCAGATTCGTTTGCCTTGACCTCTGATGGCCTTATTGTCAGCGAAAATTTGATTAAAGAGCAACCCACCGTTGTTATGAGCTTTGTCAAGGCTACATTAAAAGGTATGAGCGAGACGATTGCTGATCCGACTCAGGCCTTTAATAGTAGTTTGCGCGAAATTCCTGAACTGCAAGCGGCTGATGATTCAACCAAAGCCTTGCAACAAAAAGTTTTAGCCAAAACGATTGGCTATTGGCAAAGCGATCTGACCGCTAAATATGGCCTTGGCTTTACTGATCAGGCCACTTGGCAAGCGACTCACGATTTCTTGCGCCAACAAAATATCCTTAAACAAGATGTCGCAGTGGGCGAATCGTTTGTGAATGGGTTTATTGCTACACCCTAAATGTTAATGGTATTTTGGGTGACGTGTTCATGGTTTTGGGGATTCCATGAACACGTCAGTTTTTTTAACGGAGTGTGTGATGAGTGACAAACCAAAAGCCGAATTACCAACGTTTAGTTTTATTGATCAAGCGGCATGGCGTGAATGGCTCGCTGCTGAACATGCTACCAGCAAGGGCATTTGGCTTAAAATGGCCAAAAAAGCCACGGGCATCGCTTCAATTAATTATGCCGAGGCGCTTGATGTGGCATTGTGCTATGGCTGGATCGACGGCCAAAAAAAGAGTTTTGATGAGCAATCGTGGTTGCAAAAGTTTACACCACGCGGCAAAAAAAGCATTTGGTCGAAAGTTAATCGTGATCATATCGAACGTTTAACCGCTGCTGGCTTGATGCAGCCCGCTGGTGAGGCCGAAGTTGCACGAGCCAAAGCCGATGGTCGTTGGGATGCTGCCTACGATTCACAGAAGAATGCGACGATCCCTGAGGATTTTCAAGCGGCACTCGATGCTAGTCCAAGCGCAGCCAGCTTTTTCGCCACGCTCAAGCAAGCCCAACGCTACTCATTTTTGTTCCGCATCCAAACTGCCAAAAAGCCCGAAACACGTAGCAAACGCATTCAAGAATTTATCGGCTTGCTCGAACGCGGTGAAACGTTGTAGTGCCAGCCTGAGCTAAATTTGCTGCTATACTGCCCGCAGAAATGATTAGCGTATGAGGCAGACCAATGGCAGAGCACCCAGCCCCAATCGATGTTGGCGCGATTTTGGCCGAAATCCGTGATGGAATTCGTCAACGTCGCGCAAATGGCTTAATTGACCAAGCCAATGAACCCCAATTGAGTGATGTTGATCTCAAACGCTTGCTTGCCGAGGTCGAGGCCACGCGCGTGGTTAGCGTGCATTGGCCGTTGCATGGCGAAACCTTGCCCCAAAAAGTCATTGCGACATTGAATAAAGTTGTGCGCCGCTATCTGCGTTGGTATATTAACCCAATTGCTGAACAACAAAATGCCGCCAACGATGCGATTGTGCGCACCTTGCATGGCTTAGTTACCACAATCGACGAGCAACGCGCTGAGATTGCGTTGCTACGAGCGCGAGTGGTTGAACTTGAACGTGAGCTCCAAGCATGAGATCGCAACGTCCTGTAGCGCTGGTAACGCCATGGTTTGGCCCCGATACCCGTGGTGGAGCTGAAGATCAAGCCCGTGATTTGGCCCATGCCATCCATGCTCAAGGCGCGGATATTGAGGTCTGGACGACGACAGGCCGCGATTCGTTTACTGAACGCACGGCTGAGCACTATCCCGCTGGCTTGAGCAATTGGAATGGTTTGCCAATTCGACGCTGGCCGATGGCCGCGCCAGCGATGGGCATTCCGCCAGTGGTGCGGCGGTTGGCGGCTCGTTCAGGGCGGCGCTTGCCCGACCATCCTGCCCATGAAATTAATTTATTGGGCAGTTTGCCGAATAGCGATGGTTTATATGAACATTTGTTAGCACATCCCGAGCGACGCTGTATTTTTATGCCCTATCCGATGGGCTTGTCGTATTGGGGCAGTTTTTTGGCCCAAGGTCGTGCCTACCATATTCCATGCTTGCACGACGAGCCATATGCCTACTATTCGACCTATCGTGAAATGCTGCGGCGTGCTCAAGGCACGATTTTCAATAGTCGGCCTGAGCGCGATCTAGCCTTACGGTTGTATGAGCTTGATCCAGTCAAAACGAGTGTGGCGGGCGAGGGTATTGATCTCACCCGGGTTGGTGATGCGGTGCGGTTTCGCCAACACTATGGGCTTGGAGTTGAGCCAATCTTGCTCTACGTTGGGCGAGCCGATTGGGGCAAGCATGTGCCGCAGTTGCTAGCCTATTTTCGTGAATGGAAGGCTGAAACTGGCCGCCCATTGCGTTTTGTGCGGATCGGCGCTGGCGAACTGAATGCCCCCAGTATTTTAGCGCCATGGGTGTTGGATTTAGGCTTTGTCGAGCCACAAACCAAGTATGATGCCTACGCAGCGGCCAATGTTTTTTGCCAACTTTCAACAATTGAAAGCTTTTCGATTGTATTGATGGAAAGCTGGTTGCAAGGCCGCCCGGCCTTGGTCAATGCCGATTGCCCGGTGACAACTGATTTTGTCTTGCGTAGCGGTGGCGGCATCCCATGCCAAGGCTATCGCGAGTGGGCCAGTAGTTTGAGCTATTTGCTGGATCGGTCTGAGCTGAGCGCCGCCATGGGTGCTGCTGGCCGTGAGTTTGTGCTGCGCGAATGTCGTTGGAATGAAGTTGCCCAGCGTACCTTGGCGGCCCTTTAATTGCGGAGAATTCAATGATCAGCAATGCCTATGAGTTGGTGACCCAATTTTGGCAATTGATGCAAACCAATGATTTTGCGGCGGTTGGTAGCGTATTGCACGATGAATATAGTTTAGAATGGCCCCAATCGAATGAACGAATTCGAGGTCGAGCGGCCTTTGCCCAAATGAACCAAGAATATCCTGCTGCTGGCGCTTGGCAATTTACGATCAATCGCTTGATTGCAAGTGATGATCAGGCCTGTAGTGATGTTTCGGTTACTGATGGCCAAGTGCAGGCACGGGTGATTAGCTTTTTTATGATTCAGGATGGGCTGATTATCAAGCAGGTTGAATACTGGCCCGAACCCTACCCAGCCCCAGCCAATCGCCAGCATTTGGTTGAGCCGATTAACTAAGCGCCAATCCTGTGCGTCATGGGGCCATGGTATAATGAATCTACTAAGCTAGGCCGAAGAGGAACTATGCGCTGCCCGTATTGCACTGGCGAAAGTGCAGTGATCGATACTCGCGAACTTGATAATGGTGAAACCATCCGTCGTCGCCGTCGCTGCAAACACTGTGATCGCCGCTTCACAACCTATGAACGGGTTGAATCTGTTAATGTCATGGTCGTTAAGAAAAATGGCGACCGTGAGCCATATGACCGCGAGAAATTATTGCGCGGTTTACGGGTTGCGGCCTATAAACGGCCTATCTCAGCCGATGTAATTGAAACGTTGGTAACTGAAGTCGAGGCTGCTCTGATCGCCTACGATGCCTTGGAAGTTCCTAGCTCGGTGATTGGCGAACAGATGATGGAACGCTTACGCTCACTCGATGAGGTGGCCTACATCCGCTTTGCCTCGGTTTATCGTTCATTTAGCGATCTTGGCAAGCTGCGTGAAGCTGTCGAAGAACTTATGGAAAAGGAATAAGTAGCTGCAATGGCAACTCCCGTATCTCAAGAAACCAAAACTGATCTGAAAGACACGAAGCCTCAAGCTCCGGCAGTTCCGTTGCTATGGCGGCAGTTGTGGATCGCTGGCTTGCTAACTGGCTTGGTCTGGTGTTTGGTAATTTTTGCCCCTTTCTCCTACATGATTTATTTGGCTGGGGTGATTCCAATTGGTGGTGGGATTTATCTGGGTCGCAAGATTCAGGGCCGTGCCTTGGTGCATGGGGTGATTTTTTCGCTAATTGCCAGCGCCACGGCCTTGCTGCTTGGCTCGATTTTAGTCTTTACCCTGAGCGCCAAACCAGCTTTGAACGACCCTAGCCAGCCTGCACCGACCGCTCAAGGCAACTTCTTGACCTTGGCGATGATGGTTGGTATGACCTTGCTGCCCTTCCCTGCCTATGGTACGGTGATGGCGCGGCGTGGCCAAGAACGTACCCAAGCCATGCGTGATGAAATGAGTGCTCGTGGTGGTCAACTTGAACGCCCAGGCCGCGTCGTGAGTATCGAAGACCTCGAATCGTTGCCGTTGCCAAAATTTGGCTCATGGGTCGCCCAATTGTTTCGTAACAATAACTTCAAACTCAAAAACTACAAATTCAATAAAGATGTGATCGATCTCTATCTTGAGCGCAACGAAACCGCTGAGCTTTGGCTGGTGCGCTGTACGATCAGCGAATCGCTCAAACCTGGCCAAGTCCAAGAGTTGTATCAAGACTTGCGTGATAACCCAGAGTGGCACAAAGGCGTAATCGTCACCTCGTTGAAGGTGCAAGATGGTGCACGCAAATCAGCGAAATCGCGGCCAAATGTCGAGGTGCTTGATGGCGAAACCTTGCTGGAGATCAACGGTTAATTTGGTTTTGAGGAATGGGCATGAATGTGATTGAAGGAAATTTGATCGGTACAGGCCTGCGAGTAGCGATTGTGATTGCCCGCTGGAATGATTTTATCGGCGGAAATTTGCTCGAAGGCGCGGTCAACACACTCAAACGCCATGGGGTTAGCGATGATGATATTAGCGTTGCATGGTGTCCTGGCTCGTATGAGATTCCGCTAGTGGTAAAGAAGATTGCTGAGCGTGCTCAACACGATGCAATTATTACCCTTGGGGCAGTCATTCGCGGCGCAACCTCGCATTATGAAGTGGTGGTCAATGCTGTTTCCAGTGGCGTGACCAAAGTCATGCATGATACCGGAATTCCAGTATTGTTGGGTGTGCTGACCACCGACACAATTGAGCAAGCGATCGAACGGGCTGGCACTAAGGCTGGCAACAAAGGCTCAGAGTGTGCAGTTGCCGCGATTGAAATGGCCAATTTGCTCAAACAACTCTAGCTTGAACATGGGTTTTTGAAACTGACGTGAGAGGTCAACCAAATGTGCTGGTTGGCCTCTCGGTATGTTTAGGTAGTTGCTGCTATAATGGTGCGGCACTTTGCTATGCACTAGGAGGTTTTGCTATGAATCGACGTGTCGTCGTCACAGGATTGGGCGCGATTAGCCCATTGGGCCTCGACGTGCCATCTTTGTGGGAGGGCATTGTCCAAGCACGTTCGGCGGTTGGGCGAATTACCCAATTCGATCCAACAAAGTTTAGTGCTCAGATTGCCGCAGAAGTCCATGGCTTTGATGCTGCTAACTATATGGATAAAAAAGAGGCACGGCGCAACTCGCGCTTTGTGCATTTTGCAGTAGCAGCAGCCAAAGAAGCCTTACGTAGCGCCGATTTCACTATTACCGACGAAAATGCTGATGATGTAGGGGTCATCATTGGCTGTGGCGTTGGTGGTCTCGATAATTTTACAACCTATCTGCGGGTGATGGATGCCAAGGGTCCTGACCGAATCACGCCATTTTTGATTCCAATGATGATTGTGGATATGGCAGGCGGGGTTGTGGCAATTGAAATTGGCGCACGTGGCCCGAATTTCTGTCCAGTTTCGGCCTGTGCAACTTCAGGTAATGCGATCGGCGAAGCCTGGCATGTGATTCGACGTGGCGAGGCTAAAGTTATTTTAGCTGGTGGTACGGAAGCAGCAATTACCGAAATTGGGATCGGTGCCTTTGCTAGTGCCCGAGCACTCTCGACCCGCAACGATGATCCAGCCACGGCCTCACGTCCTTTCGATAAAGATCGCGATGGCTTTGTGATGGGCGAAGGTTCAGGGGTTTTAGTGCTTGAAGATTATGAGCATGCGGTCAGTCGTGGTGCAACCATTTTGGCCGAATTGGTCGGCTATGGAGTTAGCACCGATGCCTATCATATCACCATGCCCGCTGAAGATGGCTCGGGCGCGGTCAAGGCCATGCGCATGGCCTTGCGTCAAGCAGGCTTAGAGCCACACGAATTGGGCTATTTGAACGCCCATGGCACTTCAACTCCAGTTAATGATCGGACCGAAACTTTAGCGGTTAAAAAAGTGTTTGGTGATTACACCGCCAAACTGCCAATTAGCTCGAACAAATCGCAAATTGGCCATACCCTCGGGGCTGGTGGCGCAATTGAAGCCGTGATTGGCATTTGCGCGATGCGCGAAGGCCTGCTCCCCGCCACGATCAACTATCATACTCCCGACCCTGAGTGCGAGATCGATTGTGTGCCAAATACACCACGGCCTGCCCAATTCTCCAGCTTTATGAGCAATTCATTTGGTTTTGGTGGACATAACGTTAGTCTGTTGTTCAAGGCTTTTGAAGCCTAAAAACCCTCGCAAGCTAGGTAGATTCTTGGGATCTGCCTAGCTTGCTTAGCTTAACATTGCTGCTATGGATTTAAACAAACTACAAGCTGAACTAGGTTACACATTCAACGACTTAACCTTTTTGCGGGCTGCATTGCTGCATCGTTCGTATGTGCACGAACACCCTGAAGCTGGCTCAGAATCGAACGAACGCCTAGAATTTTTGGGCGACGCTCTTTTAAATTTTATTTGTGGCTCTTTTTTATTTCACGAGTTTCCTGAGCTTGGCGAAGGCGATTTAACGAAAACTCGCGCGATGTTGGTGCAAACCCGAACCTTAGCTGGTTTGGCGCGGCGTTTCAATTTGGGCAGTTATGTGCAAATTAGCCGTGGCGAGGAACGTGCCAAAGCACGCGAACGCGATAATTTGTTGGCCGATGCCTTTGAGGCCTTGTTGGCGGCAATCGCGCTTGATGGTGGTTGGGAAGCCGCGCGTAATTTTGTCTTGCCTTTGCTGAAGTCGGTCAAGGCTAGTGGAGTGCAAAACCAAGATTACAAAACCGATTTGCAACAATATGTCCAAGGCCGAATCAACCTAACTCCTAGTTACCGCGAAGTTAACGTAACTGGCCCCGACCATGAACGGACGTGGACAATTGAGGTTTGGGCGGGTGATGCGCTGTTGGGAGTTGGGGTCGGAACTTCAAAAACTATGGCTTCGCAGGCGGCGGCGCGGGCTGCGCTGGAAGCACTTACTAGTGAATCATCTGCATTACAACTGCCTGAACAACGCTAATCTGAGGCTGGCCAGCACCAGCCTCAAACTTCTGCCACTTAGCGATTAATCCGTTTGATCAATAAACCCATGCCAAAAGCAACGCTCAAGCCACCTGCGGCCACGCTCACATACCACCAATTGTTCTCAGACGGCGGCGCAGGTTGGACGGTAATGCGATAAACCTCGCCTTCGATTGTGCCAAACGGCATTGGTTTAATTGAAATTTCCCATTCGCCGGCGCTTGGTAATTGCAATATGGCTTGAAAATGGCCAACCTCGCCAACTTGTTGCCCCCAAACCTGCTGAAACTCTTTGCTAGTTGCATGCTCTGCCGTCAGTAATGGCTTAATAGGCTGGTCGCCGATGCCATTGGTTGGTTTTGTCCCATGTTGCAACACGCTAAATTCGAGCTGAAATGGCTGGCCTGCAATAATTGTATCGGGCAGTTTGGTGATTGGTGTCGTTGCCCAACCGCCAGCTTTGCTGATGCTGAGCAATCCAAATTGTAACCCGACGAGACAAACGAAGATTAATAAACGGCGCATACCTATTCTCCTTGGCTAAACGATTCGGCTAAATCGCGCATTGTGGCTAAATCGCTGGTGGTTTCCAACCGATACGTGTGATCTTGATCAGTCCAAATCAGGCTAGCGGTATTGCTCAAGTTGCTGGTTTGGTAGTTTTGGCCTGTGCTTGGGTTGAAGAAGGTTAATTCGCGCTGGCCTTGGAGCCAAATCGCTGCATGTTCATGGACTTGGGTATGCCTGACGTTAGCCAGCGCAAGAATTGTTTTGCTGGCCCATGCCTGCGAATCCAGCAGATCAAGCGTGATTGTTTGGCCTTGGCTGAACCAAATTAAGCGCTGAACATGCGGATATGGCTCTAATTGCAAAATCTGATCGGGCGAACCTAGCAATGGGCTAGTTGGTAATCTACCAGAGTTGGTTGGTAGGCTGGTGGTTTGGGCTAGGGTGGGCAGGGGCAAGCTAGTGGAAGAATCTACGCCAATTAAGATGGTGCCAACTTGCAGCCAACGCCCAACCTGTGCCCGTACCGCCGGAATGCTTATACTTGATATAATTAATAAAACTAGTGCCCAGCCCAAGCGTTTAGGCCAAACCGCTCGTCGTACATGCTTGATTTGTAAATTAGGTGTTGGCGGATAGGGAAAGGCCTGAGCTTGCTCGCGCAAGGTTTCTTCAGGATATGACTCTGGTGGATGGTTCATGCGCAACGCTCCGTCCGCAACTCGGGAAATTCGCCATCAACAACTTCCCTCAAACGCACCAATGCTCGATGCAAACGCGATTTGACTGTGCCTTGGGCAATACCAAGCGCTTGGGCGGTTTCTTGTTCGCTTAATTCCAAAAAATAGCGTAAGTAAATCACCTCTTGCTCGCGCTGAGCTAGCCGACTGATCGCCTGCCAAAGCTGGGTTGCTTCCCAAGCTGGGCCGGTGGTTTCGTTGAATTCGCTAAATTCTGGCTGCTGGGTTGCGAGCCGTTGCAAAGCTCGCAGATAGCGGCGCAGCGAACGGCGATAATTGCGAGCCAAATTGGCAGTAATTTGCAACAGCCATGGTTTCAACGGTCGCGATTGATCAAATTGATGCTGCATGCGCAGTGCTCGCATAAGCGTTTCCTGAGCTAAATCTTCGGCAATCGTCGCATCGCCCACCATGAGATAGGCCAAGCGAAAGATCGCCGTTTGATGGGCGAGAATGTGGGTTGCCCATGCTTGGGCGATATCAGCGTGTGGCGCTTGCTCCACGGCAACTCCTGATTGAGTGGCTTTGATATGTTCTACACCGCTCAGATCAAATTGGTTCCATGTCATATTTCATAATCTTTAGATCGCAGTATGAACGTGTTGGCAATCCGTGGCAGTGGTACAATCGGGAGAAGTTATTTTTTTATGGGGATTTTTCGGCATGCTCAATCTCAAGCAGCTCAAGCTTGTTTTGCTCGATATGGATGGGGTGCTGCATCGCGGCGGGGAGATTTTACCAGGTGCGGCGGAATTGACGACTGTGCTTGATCGCTTAGGCTTAGGCTATGCCTGTTTGACCAATAATTCATCGCAATTACCTGCTACCTTCGCCTACCATCTGCACGATTTGGGGGTTGCGATTGCGGCTGAGCATGTGATCACCTCATCAACTGCCACAGCCACGCTGTTGCGCAGGCGCTACCCACAAGGCACGCGCTTGCTAGCAATCGGCATGGATGGGATTCAGTCGTCGTTATTTGCTGATGGCTATTTTGTGTCAGCCGAAACTGATGTAGCAGCGGTGGTGGTTGGGGTCGATTTCAACTTGACTTATGCCCGTTTAAAAACTGCAACCCTCGCCTTACGCGCGGGCGCAGCCTTTATCGCCACCAACAGCGACCGCACGTTTCCTGCGCCTGAGGGCTTGATTCCTGGGGCTGGCTCGATTGTGGCGGCTTTGGCAGCTGCCAGCGATTGTACGCCCGAAGTGATTGGCAAGCCTGAACCAGCCATGTTCGAAGCGGCTTTGCAATTATTTGGGGTAACCGCCGAGCAAACCTTGATGGTCGGCGATCGTTTGGATACTGATATTGCGGGAGCACAACGCGTCGGAATTGCCACAGCCTTTGTCGGCAGCGGCGTGCATAGCATGCAACAAGCTCAAGTGTGGGAGCCAAGAATCGATCTATTGGCTGATGATTTGGCAGGTATTTTGAGCTTGCTCAGGGCTGGGCGGGAGTAGGCCATGCATCCAATTCCAGTGATTATTGTTTCCTACAATACCCGTAATTTGTTGCGCGAATGTTTGGCAAGTTTGGCCTTGAGCAGCCTACCAACCCAAGCGATTGTGGTCGATAATGCTTCGCATGATGGCAGCGTTGCCATGGTTCAAACTGAATTCCCCCAAGCCCATGTGATCGAATCAGGGGCTAATTTAGGCTTTGCTAAGGCCAATAATCTTGGTATTCGTCAGGCCTTGCTTGGGCAACCAAATTATTTGTTGTTGCTCAACCCCGATGCCCAACTGACTAGCGGAGCCTTGGAAACACTCGTAGCCTTCTTGGAGCAACATTCGCGGGTGGGGATGGTTGCGCCACGCTTGTTGTACCCCGATGGCTCGTTTCAAGCAGCAGCCTTTCGTTTCCCAACCTTGCTGATGAATCTGTTTGATCTCTATCCGCCGCGTGGGCGGGGCTTTGGGCGGCTCTACAATCACCCGCTCAACGGGCGCTATCCACAGGATGGTGGCGATGAAGCCTTTGCAATTGACCATCCCTTGGGCGCTGCAATGTTGGTGCGAGCCGAAACCTTGGCCGAAGTTGGTCTTTTGAATGAAGATTTTTGGCTGTATGCCGAAGAAGTTGAGCTGTGCTGGCGAATTCGCCAAGCAGGCTGGGCAATTTGGCAAGAACCACAAGCAACCGTCATTCATTATGGTGGGGCTAGCTCCAGCCAATTTCGGGTACGCTCGTTTTTGGCCTTGCAACAAGCCCGATCACAATTTTTTGGTTTGGCCTATAGTCAGCGTTTCAATCGTTGGCATCGCCGTTTAATGACATTTGCAGGCCTGCAACGTAGCTTGGCGGCTGCTTGGCAATGGCAAAAACAGACGATCGATCAAGCTGAATTACGCCGCCGAACTTGGGCGTGGGCTAAAGTACGCGAAGTCATCCAATCTTCCAATCAACCAAAGGATTAAATGTATGCAGCGATTTATGAGTTTATTCTTGATTTGTGCGCTTCTGGCAAGTTGCGGTGGGGCGGCGGTCAGCTATGATCCGAGCCAACCAATCACCAGTTTTAATCTGTTGCGCGAGCAATTAGCAAAAACCACCGATCAAGCCGACCAACTTAAATTAATCAACGATTTTAATGCGGTGTTTCCAACCAGCCCCTTGACCCAAGGCGATCAGGCCTTGTTTATGGTCGAAAAAGATGCTCCACGTATGGAATTATCCAGCGATCTGACCAATTGGTTTCAGACAACTTCGATGCAACGACTTGGCTCAACCAACTGGTGGGGCTTGGTGCAAACGATCAGTTCAACCGCGCGGATCGATTATCGCTTTGGGGTTGGCGGTGGTGGCGGTTTGATGAACGACCCGCGTAATCCAACCTTGGTGCCAAGCAGCATGGGCATGAATTCAGAATTGCGCATGCCCGAATATCTCACGCCAACCGAAATTATTTCGCGCAGCGACGTGCCCAAGGGTACGCTAGAAGATTTGGGTGATTATTACACTGACATTAGCAAAACTACCCATCGTTTGCATGTCTATCTGCCGGCTAATTACGATCCAGCTAAGCAATATCCGAGTGTTTATTTTCAAGATGGCGATGATTACCAAAATTATGCCTTTACGCCAACGATTTTAGATAATGCGATTGCTGATCAGATTTTGCCGCCGTTGATTGCGATTTTCGTCAAGCCCAGCCGTGAGCAAGGCCGCCAACGCGATTATGATCTCAACGATGCCTATAGCGAATTTTTCGCCACCGAATTGGTGAGCATGATCGACGAAAAATACAGCACAATCAACGATCCTAAACAACGGGTAGTGGTTGGCGATTCATATGGCGGCTTGATTTCGCTGTATTTGGCCTTACAATATCCTGAGGTATTTGGCGGTGTGGTCAATCAATCGGGCTTTGTTTCACGCCAAAATGGCCGCTTGCTGACGCTCATGTCAATTCAGCCGCCAGTCAATGCGCGGATTGTGACCGTAGTGGGCACATATGAGACATGTATTGGCGGACCAGTCACTGGCGATGAATGTAATTTTCTTGAAGGCAATCGAACCTTGCGCGATATTCTGCTTGGGGCTGGGGTGCAACTCAACTACGCTGAATATCCTCAAGGTCATGCTTGGGCCTTTTGGCGCGACCACATCGATCGAGAGGTTGCATGGGCTTTAGATTGGCAAAAACCCTAAGAGTTTGGTTGGGTTTGTTGATGGTTTTTGTGCCGTTGTTGCTGCCTCAAAGCACAGCGGCACGGATTATTTTAGCCGAAGATCGAGCCTTTGATCAGCTATGGCAAAGCACCGATGGTCAGCGTCGCAACGAGCAATCGTGGCTGTGGGGGCCGCAGCGTTTGTGGCAAACCCAAGAGCGCTATGCCGAAAGTCCGCGTGAGTTGCGTTGGGTGCGCTACTATGCCAAAGCTCGCATGGAAATTAGTGATCCTAAGCTTTCAGCCAAATCGCCGTGGTATATCACCAATGGTTTGTTGGTGGTTGAGTTGGTAACCGGGCGCTTGCAAATTGGCAACGAGGCTTGGCGTAAGCAATGTGCAGATGGTATTTGTGGCTCGGAGCAAGCAGTTGCTGGGGATGCAGTGACGGCCAATCGTGCGCCACGTTACCGTGATTGGGCTGAATTTTTGACTTTGAATGGCTCGACCGGAGCCGATTTGCGTGGTCAGCCCGTAACCAATTGGCTAACTCACGAAGCCGAAGGCGGGCAAGTTTGGTCTGATTCTCGTTTGGCTGAGCGCTACCCCGAAACCAGTGGCAGCCATCGCGACGAAATAACTGGCCAAACTGTGCCAGCCATGATGTGGAATTATGTGCAGACCCAAGCCCGTGACGCATTATATGTGTTTGGACGGCCAATTAGCCCAGCCTTTTGGACCCAAGCATTGGTTGATGGAGTTGAGCGTGAAGTGCTGGTGCAACTGTTTGAGCGCCGCACATTAACCTACACCCCGAGCAATCCGCTTGGTTGGCAAGTTGAGATGGGCAATGTCGGCCAACATGGCTTGGAATGGCGCTATGGCTTGCGGCCATGGGACTATCAACCATTGCATGTGACCATGTTGACCTACCACTACATTTCGGCAAATCCCAATCCGGCTGATCGGTTACGCGAAAGCTTATCGGTAGCGCCAGCCGAATTTAAACGCCAGCTCGAATATTTACAAACCCATAATTTTCATGTGGTAAGTTTGGATCAGGTGTTGGCGGCGCAACGCGGCGAGCAGAGTTTGCCCGAACATCCAGTTGTCATAACGCTTGATGATGGCTATCGCGATTTGTACGAGCAGGCTTTTCCGATTGCTCAAAGCCTGAATCTGCCGATCACTGCTTATATTCCTTCGGCCTTGGTTGGCGAGCCAGCTTATGTCAGTTGGCAGCAATTGCAAGAGCTAAGTCAATCGCCGTTGGTCACAATTGGCTCACATACGCGGGTGCACGCCGATTTAGGTATGCTTGATCGTGAGTCGCAGTGGATTGAAATTGCTCATAGTAAGCGTGAGTTAGAAGCACATTTGGGGATTGCGATTGAGCATTTTTGCTACCCCTATGGTCGCTACAATGCCCTGACCATGGAGCTAGTGCGCGAGGCGGGCTATCGCAGCGCTACGACCACCCGCCAAACCACCGATACTGCCAACGATGATCCCTTGATTTGGAATCGGATCACGATTTCTGGCCAAGATTCATTTGAGGATTTTGTGGCCAAACTCGAAGGTAGCCAAGATTAATTGGCATTGGCTTGGCGCAGCCATTGGCGTGCGGCCTGCTCATCGCTGAAGACTTGCACCGCTTGGCTATTACCGGTTAAGCCAATAATCAAATTGGCAATCACCCGACTTAAGGTTGAATCGACTAACAGCGCTACAATTGTGGCGCTGTTGCGGGTGGCTGGCTGCATATAAAAACGGCGAACCTCACGTGAGATTGGCAAGGCCTCGCGTAGATCAAGCAAGCGTGGCCGCCGAATGCTGCCCGCCAACATATCGACTGCTGCTAGGTTCTCCTCGGCATCTTCAACCGTTTCTTGAATCCCAGGCCGAATTTTGATCACAATGATCCCATCACCCTCAAGGGTGATAATTGAACTACGGGTTGTGTATGAATGTGGTATAAGCACCATGGTCTTTGTTATCACTGACATAGGCTAACCTATTTTACCCTATCCCACCCTAGCATAGCATATTTGCTGCGCCATTTGGGGGAATTTTATGGGTGATTTGGCAAAGCACACCATTTAAAAAATAGCCCGATTGAGGGACATGAATCAACCTTGCTAACAAGCGAATGAATCATTACAGTAAAGCTTTACTGCACTTTTCGCGGTGATGAGGTTTTAGTATGCCATTATTACCATCACAACTCCCCCAATATGCCACGCGCCTGATTGGTCGCACCCGTGCCCGCACGTTGGTGATCGACCTGTTGCTCGATGCTCAAGCGCGGTTGGTGACATTATATGGCCAAAGTGGTGCTGGCAAAACGCGGCTAAGTTTGGAAGTTGCTGAGCAGGTGGGCGAAATTTTTCGTGATGGACGCTATTTTGTGGCGCTCGCTCCTGTTTCGCAAGCTCAGTTTGTATTGCCAACGATTGCCGCAACTTTAGGCGTTGAAGAATCTCAGCATGAAGCAATTTTAGATTCGTTAGTTTTAGCCTTAGCCGATAAGCAAATTCTATTAATTCTTGATAATTTTGAGCAAGTTGCTGGAGCCGCCAGCGAACTGTTGGAGTTGTTGCAACGTGCGCCTGGAGTAACTTGTTTGGTCACAAGCCAACAGGCGCTCGAAGTGGCTGGCGAAACTGCGATTATGGTTCCAGCCTTGCAATATCCTGAGGTTGGCGAAGATTATCAGCTTGAAGATTTAGAGCAACATAGCGCAATCGGCTTATTTGTTGATCGGATGCGCACGCGCCAGCCACGTTTTCGTTTGAGCGCCGATAATGCTGGTGCTTTGGTCGATATTTGTCGCTTGGTGCAGGGTCTGCCCTTGGCGATTGAGTTAATCGCGGCCCATAGTGCTTCGCTGACCCCCCAAGATTTGCTATTTTTCGTGCGCAATCATCTTTCCATGGCGGCTTTGAATCCGAAACAATCGGCGCGGCAAGCGATTATCAAGCCAGTGCTGACTTGGAGTGTGAGTATGCTGCCAGCCGATGCTAAAGATATTTTTGCTCAATTAGGTGTGTTTGCTGGTGGTGCAACCGTCGAAACGATCAAACAAGTTGGCTTAGTTGAAACCATGCCCTTTGAATCGAGCCTGAATGCCTTGATTGATCGCCATTTATTGCAAACTGAACAATTGCCAGGCCAAAAACCCCGTTTTATTATGATTGATGCAGTGCGTGAATATGCCCTAGAGCAATTGCAAAAAACTGGCCGTTTATATTATTTGCAAGAGCGCCATGCTATTTATTATCAAGGTTTGAGCGAAACGGTGCATCAAAATATTCGTGGGGCCGATGGTGCTAAATGGATCGAACAATTACGTGGTGAGATTCATAATATTCGCCAAGCCATGGTTTGGTCGCTTGAAAGCAGCGATGGCTTGATTGCCCAGCGAATTGCTGGTAATTTGTATTTTTATTGGTATCGTACCAGTGCGTATCGCGAGGCCGTGGCATGGCTCGAACAAACCTATCAACATTCGAATCGCAGCGATTTAAGTGCAATTGCCCGAATTGCAACTGGTTTAGGTGGTTTATTAATTAGTTTGATTCGTTTTAGTGAAGCTGAGTATTATTTAATCGAAGCGCGGCGTTTGTGGCAAGAGCTTGGCTTACCGCACGATGAAATTAGCGCAATTGGGAATTTGGCAGTCTTGTATGGCACGCTTGGCCGTTTGCACGATTCGCAATTGGCGTTTGAAGCAGCCTTGGCTTTAGCACGCAAGGTAGGTAATCAACAACGTGAAGTTTTGATGCTGCATAATCTTGGTACGGTGGCCCAAGAACGCAATCAATTAGCTACCGCCCAAGCCTATTTTGAGCAAGCGCTTGCACTCAAACAACAGATTAATCAAACATGGGATATGTTTCTGACCCAAATTAATCTCGGTTTGGTCGCGGTTGATCAAGGGCGTTATGCTGAGGCTGAGCAATGGTTTGAGCAAGCGTTTATCAATGCCTATGCAATCGGCGATCACGATAGTTTGGCTTATATTCGCTATGCAAGAGGGATCGCAGCAGTTGAACAAGCCGATTATGCGCAGGCTGAATTGCACTTTCATGAGTCAGAGCGAGGCTGGCGTGCCGTTGGCAATCCAGAAGGAGTTCAGCGTAGTTGGCTTGAGCAAGTTGCAGTATTAATTACAATAGCTGATTATATTCAAGCTAGCGAATATTTACAAAAGCTTGAGCCAATTGAGGAACTCAGCCAAGAATTACAATTACGTTATACGATTTTAGCAACCCGTTTAGCAATTGCAATCGATGATCAGGTTGCGATGCAAAGCTATGGTCAACGTATGCTGGCAACTGCATTAGCCAGCGAATTACGGCGTTTTGATCTGACGATTTTGCAGCATAGTGCGGCAGTCCTAGTATCAACCCAACCAACACTGGCGGCTCAACTTTTAGCAACCGCCGAGCAGATTCGGGTTGTGCGTGGTTTGCACCAAAGTGTAGCCGAGCAACAATGGCTCGCCCAAACCAATTTGCTCCAGCTTGTACCAACCGCAGCTCTGGATTTAACCACAGCTTTGCAAGCGGCCCAGGCTGAATTGGCTGCAAAATAACTCCTACAATGAGTATTTCAAACCCGCCATTGGCGGGTTTTTGTTTTGTCAATGGAAAAAGAAACTGCTAGTTGACGTAAAATAATGTCCATTTTAATAAATATTTAGATTACTGTGATCTATAGAATCTAAAATTTTAATGAATTCCTGCATGAAAGCATGAAAATAGCCTGAACTGAAAGTCCTAGTACCGCGCTAAAAAAGATGTTGCGATATTCACACATAATAAAAACAAATCTCCACCTTGATTAACGATACGGCTATATTATGATACATAGGTCATTGTTTTTGTAGTACTTGTATCTATTATTGAGGATGCTTTTATGAAGCAATGTGTTGTTTGGTTCGCTGTGTTGCTGGTGGCCGTGCTTGGCGTGCCTTTTAGCGTTTGGGCTGCAACCCCGCGTCAAACTCCTACCAAAGCACCGCTGGCGGTTCAAGCTACTGTGCGAGTTGTGGAATCGGTTCCTGTGGCGGCTCCGGCGGTGGCAGTAACGGCAACTGCGGTTACCTGCGATCCACTGACCACCCGCTCGTTATATGGCTGGTTCACCTCGAACACGACCGGCTCGGTTTACAATAGCTCATACACATGTGCGTTTGAGGTAGGGATTGCCGCATACAGCATGTTTGATGATCGGATTGGCAACCAACAATTGTTTGACTACACCATGTATACCGTGGCTCCACGTCAAACCATCAACTTGAATGTAAAAATTCCTGATTGCAAAGCCCAACTGGATATCTTCCGTGGGCCAGTCTTGCACTCGTTGGTGGGCCAGCGCTATGGCGAACGCTTGCTCTCGACCCGCTTCCCCAATACAACCCTTTGTGCTCCACCAGTTGAAGAAGTTTGTAGCCAAGGCCAAATCAGCCGCTTGAGTGGCGTGAGCAACAATCAATTGGTAACTGGAGTTTTGAATATTCAAGCTGAAGTTACTGGCGCATTGCCGCAAAAAGTTGAGTTTGGCTTGACTGGTGCCCAAACCACTAACTATATCGATGTCAACACACCCTACTATTTCATGGGCAATAACGGTAGTCAGCCCAATGGTTGGGATTCTAGCACCAAGCCCGAAGGCGATTATCGCTTGAGCGCGACCTATGTTGGTTTATTTGGTGAATCGTTAGCAATTCGCTGTGAACCTGTGGCAGTTAATTTCAGCATTCGCCGTAGCACGCCAACCACGGAACCAACGGCGACCAACACACCGTTGCCGACCGCAACCAATACACCGTTGCCAACGGCAACCAACACACCGTTGCCAACGGCGACCAACACACCGTTGCCAACGGCGACCAACACACCGTTGCCAACGGCGACCAACACACCGTTGCCAACGGCGACCAACACACCGTTGCCAACGGCGACCAACACACCGTTGCCAACGGCGACCAACA